>JANPIG010001040.1:0-1728 GCA_031424875.1 Cytophagales bacterium | reverse complement strand
ATATAATCCCCAAGCCGTTCTTCTCAAGCCATCGGGTGGAATTCCCTCATTGCTCAAGTGGTCACGCCCCCAATATCCTGCGGTTGATGGCAAACAGTAATAATCAGTTGCTGCATAATGATTCGGTTTTGCATTAGTAATACATCGAATTTCATTAACATCTTTTGAATTAACGATGGTTTGACGATAGAAATACATACGAATACGTGGGTCTTTTCTATCGAACATTCCTCCCATATAGGCATTTGACTGATAATCTCCTCCACCTGTTGGAGAATATTGTCCCGCATACCTTGGATGACGGTTGTCAGGGTTTACTTGATTAGTTCCGTACTTGAAAGCAAAATTTTGTGCATTGGATGAAATTAATTTCCCTCCCGCAATCAAAGCATTTATTCCAGTTTTTGAACCGGCCGCATCAATCAATTTACGATTTAAAAGAATTTTTAATTTCAAGGTATTGGCAGCACGAATCCAACCATCTACATTTCCACCATAATACAAATCTGTACCTAAGCCAGCTTTAGATTTTGCATTAAAATTCTCAATCGCTTTGTCGAGGTCTGCGACGGCAGCAGTATAGATAGTTGCGCCCCCATCAACTTTTGGGTTAAAGTTAGCGGGGTCTATTGCCTCCGTAAATGGAACATCGCCAAAAGCATCAACTAAGTTTGCTAATACTGAGGCTCGAATTACTCTTGCAGCCCCTGCATGAACAAAGAATTCACTTTTCTCTGCTAACGGAATCAATGTTTTTACATCATTCAAGATACCAGCATAAGCATTAGTCCACGTTCCGTCAAGACCTCCTGGATTTATAGCATTGTCATAAATGGCTGCTCCTGCATTTAACATACGGGTCAATCTCATGCCAGGATCACTCATTTGATTAAAATGCCCTGCGTAACTTACTTGGATTTGACTTGCCAAATAGTTTACGTCTGTATTGCCCACTGTTACGGCATTTGGATTGTCTAATAAATCAAGTTTACAAGAACTAACCGAAATCGTGAACAAAGCCAATAGTATAATTTTTATTTTCTTTATCATTTCAATTTGTGATTTATGATTAAAAATAATTGATTTGGAGTATAGATAAATATTCCAAAACCAAAATTTAGAATGTTAATTTAAGAGTTCCACCAATTCTCCTCGAACTTGGGCCAGTAAGTAATTCAAATCCAAGACCGTTACCAACGCCTAACCCAAGATTATCTGTATCTAAATTTACGCCATTTGGAATATTGAGGGCTTTATACCACAAGTTATTTCCTGACAGCGTAAAGCTTGCTCCCTTGATTCTTAGTTTGTCTAATAAAGTTCTTGGAAGGCTATATGACAAAGATACTTCCTGTAAGCGAACGGTTGAACCATCAAAAATACGCCCTTCATCACCGAAGAAATAGACGTTATTAAAGTTAATATCCGAACCAGTTACTTGAATATCATTTTTTGAGCCATCAGCTTTCACACCAGGAAAAATAAAGGTTTGAGCTCTATCATATCCTGTTTCAGAACCTGATTCAATCGTTAAACCACGACCTAACAATGCTCCTGCTGTTGAAGAATACAATGCTCCTCCATGACGATAAGTAACCATTACATTTAATGACAAACCTTTATAATTAAATGTATTAATCATACTTGAATTGAAAGCTGGGTTTGGATCACCCAATTCAACTGGAGCAGTAGTAGATTGCAAATTTCCACCAGCATCAATTAATAACT
>JANPIG010001039.1:0-2156 GCA_031424875.1 Cytophagales bacterium | reverse complement strand
CAACGGAACATCAAACGGCATTGTGCCAATGTTGCGAGTTTTCAATGATACAGCACGTTATGTGGACCAAGGGGGAGGAAAACGTAAAGGGTCATTTGCTATTTATTTAGAGCCTTGGCACGCTGATATTTCAGACTTTTTGCAATTAAAGAAAAATCATGGTAAAGAAGAAATGCGTGCGAGAGACTTATTCTACGCCCTTTGGATTCCAGATTTATTTATGCAAAGAGTAAAAGACAATGATACTTGGTCATTGTTTTGTCCGCACGAATGCCCAGGTTTGGCAGATGCTTATGGAACAGAATTCGAGAAATTATACACAAGTTATGAGTTAGCTGGCAAAGCCCGCAAAGTAATCAAGGCACAAGATTTATGGTTCGAGATTTTAGAATCTCAAACTGAAACGGGTACGCCTTATATGTTGTTTAAAGACCACGCCAACAATAAGTCTAACCAGAAGAATTTGGGTACCATCAAGTCGTCAAACTTGTGTACTGAAATTATGGAATATACTTCCAAAGATGAAGTAGCAGTTTGTAATTTGGCATCGTTGGCATTGCCCAAATTCATCAAAACCAACGAAAGAGGTTTTCAGGTTTTTGACCATGAAGAATTGAAGCGGGTTACGAAAGTGGCAACGGTCAATTTGAACAAAATCATCGACCGCAATTATTATCCAGTAGAGGAAGCTCGTCGCTCAAATATGCGTCATCGTCCGATTGGTTTGGGTGTGCAAGGTTTAGCCGACGTTTTCATCATGTTGAGAATGCCGTTTGAATCTGCCGAAGCTAAGCAAATGAACAAGGATATTTTTGAAACGCTATATTTCGCAGCAATGGAAGCATCTATGGAATTAGCCATCAAAGAAGGTCCTTATGAAACGTGGGCAGGATCCCCAATATCGCAAGGGATTTTTCAGTTTGATATGTGGAACGTTACGCCAGAATCAGGCCGTTGGGACTGGGAGGCATTGCGTGCCAAAGTAAAAGAACACGGGGTGCGTAATTCATTATTAGTTGCTCCAATGCCAACGGCTTCAACCTCGCAAATCTTGGGTAATAATGAATGTTTTGAACCTTATACTTCTAACATTTATGCCCGTAGAGTATTGTCTGGCGAGTTTGCGGTGGTAAACAAGCACCTTTTACGTGATTTAGTAAAATTGAATCTATGGAATGATTCGATGAAGAATAAATTGATTTCTGCCAATGGTTCAGTTCAAAATATCAACGAAATTCCTCAGAATTTGAAGGATTTGTACAAAACTGTTTGGGAAATTAAGCAAAAAGTAATTATTGAAATGGCTGCCGACCGAGGGGCGTACATCTGTCAGTCGCAGTCGTTGAATATACACATTCAAGACCCGAACTTTGGGAAACTAACCTCGATGCACTTCTACGCATGGGAGAAAGGCTTGAAAACTGGGATGTACTATCTCAGAACGAAAGCCGCTACCGATGCCATTAAGTTTACAGTCGAGAAGCAAGCCGAAGTGGCAATTGAGCAAGCCAATGTTGTGCAAGAGCATGAGATGAACTACGAGACGTATGCAAGTAATGCAGCGACTGCGAAAGCCTCTGCGACCACGCTCACCGTAGCTGGTTTAGACAACGTATCAGAACAAAGCTGGTCGGATATGCAATGCTCACTTGATGACCCTGATGGGTGCGAAGCCTGCGGGTCTTAATAATTTCAGTGTTTTTTTGGAAGCCCTCAATTCTTTGGATTGGGGGCTTTTAGTTTAGATTCTATTTGAATAATATTTAGATTTCACTACTTTTGAAGATACCTAAATTAATAAAATACAAAATGAGCAACAAAAATCTTATTTATAATATACTCTGGGTAATCATATTTTTTACGACATTAACATTATGGTTCTTTCTATATAAATCAATGACAACTGAATATGATGAAAATATTGCATTTTTGATTTATGCAATTCTCATATCTATATTGACCTCCATAATTTTGTTTTACTTATTTAATTTGGATAAGATAAAGCATACTGCCAAGGTTTTCATTAAGTTTTTTTCTTTATTTTAGGAACACCTATCATATTAATTTTTATTTGGATATATTTTATTTTTTTCCAAATGAGATATGTTTCTACAGAATATAGCGTTATGCCCAAAAATAATTTTGAATTAGAAAAA
>JANPIG010001038.1:0-1952 GCA_031424875.1 Cytophagales bacterium | reverse complement strand
GTCTGTTGAACCGTGAGAATCGGTTGAATGAATGTCAGAATCTACCACATCATTGTACATCAATCCGTTGAGAACATACCGCACGGGCGACCCCGCAGGCCTCACGGTCAGAGGCACTAAAAGCTAAACCGTGAAAAACTTGGTGGGAATCACTAATGAAAGAGTAAATAGAAATGCCTTTTTCTTTACCAAAATACTTGAATGAGTAGTTGGCATGAATGGAATCCAGCAACACATCAAATTTCTGACCGTCACTGGACGTATGGGTTATATTTGGGTCTTTTTTGAAGAGTTTATGAATCATCATACGGTTTGTAATCGCTATAACTCTATCATTAGCTTTCTGTAAGTTTCTGGATGACAGGTAGTTATTTACAGTCGTTTCAATACTATTCGGTGATATATTCTTGGTGCTCTTTTCCATTCTACCAATACCCAAGTTACAACCATAAGCCATCAATGTCGCAAAAATCAGCCTTTCTTCGGGTTGCTTTCTGACATTTTGAAGCCTAAATGATTCCAACGATGAAGTAAATTCACTTACTTTGTTTACCGTTTGTAATGCCTCAAATAAAGAAATAAATCTATCATTGGGATAAAGATTTGGGTGGTCATTTTGAGGATCTTCTTTGGTCGGAGTTTTAAATTTTAGCTTACCATTTTTGCGTTTCTCCAACCAAAGATTCTCACCATTATTGATTCGGTCAGAGGTATAATTGAAGCAATAAGTAAGGCTATCTTGCAATTGGCCTTGAATGGTTTTCCAACTCTCTAAATGCCTTAGATGCGCCCGCTCCATCAAAGTTATTTTTTGTTCTTGCCATGTTTTTTCAACAATCAAATAGGTATCCAATGATTTGTATTCATGGGAAGTTGTCACATAAACCGCCCCAGTTTGCAATCCCTTGCTCAGATGACGAGCCAATAGGGATTTGTACAAACTGATTTTCACTCTCCCGTCCTTATCCACAACCGCTTTCCGCTCGTTGAGTTTTAGGAAGGCAATAGGTATGTTTCCTATTAGATTTCCTTCTTTTTTCTGATAAAAGTCAATGGCTTCTTGCAATGATTTTTGACCCGAAAAAGATAAATATCTGAGCATATCCCCTACTTTCATCTGCATCTTTTGAGACCCCGCAGCTATTTGGATAAAATACCCTTCATCCTGTGTTTGACGAGTCGTTTGTAAGTATAATTTCTTGACTGCAGGAAGTAATCTTATAAAATCTTCGGTGGTATTTTCTCGTAATCCAGCGGCAATTGTTTTTAGTTTTTCAGGTTCTGTATGACTCAGCCCCAATACAATTTTCTGCATATTTTCTATCAGTTCTCCTTGTAAAAGATAGCTTTTAAGAATTGGGACAAGTTGTTCAATATTGGCTTCTTGCTCCTGTTGACGTTGTATTTTGTAAGTTTTATCGCATAAATTTATATTTTGTTCAACCGCTTTGGTGAAGGTTTGCGTTAAAACATCACTCAAATAAAAATACTGATATTGTATAAAACAGATGAGGTATAGATTCCTATTTTTCCAACGTTTAACTTGTGGGCTTCTTGAACGTAAAACTTGTATAGCTAATTCCTCGACGAAATTATCACTCAATTCAAGGGCCTTTAAAATCGGCAAAAACCGTTCATAAAGACTTTTGAGAGAACGTAAATCAGCCACATTTTCTCGTATCACTTTTACTCCCATTAGTTCAGATTTTACCCTCAATTTAGTAAGTTTAAAAGGTGAGTTTTGAGCAGCAGTCTTTTGATTATCAGGTAGATATTGCTCAAATAAATCCGTTAACAATAAGAATAATTCGGGAGTCAAATGTTGCTCGAAATGGTCTTGAATTTGATTTTCGTAATTATCTCTTGCCTGATTAATCATCGAAGCAAACACCCCATAATTAGGGACTTCAAAATAATGTTCTCGGATAAAATGAGCCAAGCTACCAAACACT
>JANPIG010001037.1:0-2693 GCA_031424875.1 Cytophagales bacterium | reverse complement strand
CATCGAAAAACGAACATCGAATTTATTTATTTACTACAATTATCTGTAAGTTTAAGTTATCTAAAATCTTTGCCAAAGTATTGACTGAAGGATTAGCCCTACCCAATTCAATAGAATGAATCGTTTTAATCGCTACCTTGCTTTTTTCGCTAAGATTTTCTTGACTCATCTGAAGTATGTTTCTTCTTTCACGGATAATATTACCTAACTGTTCAAAATTCATACTATATTGAATTATTTTGCTGACTGTCTGGCAAAGTTAATAGTATATTTTGATATAAAAAACTTGATTATGTAATATATTGCCGATATGATAAAATATATTTAAGCTTTCCAAATGGCATTAATTCTTATCTGCTTCCAAATATTGCTACTAAATCTATTTTAAATGATATAATGTCATGAAAATATTAATACCGTTGATACCTTAATTAATTAAATAATTTAATTAATTCTTAACCTAAAAACGCTTGAACGAGGAGATTTCTGAGAGTTATTTTTACTTAAAATGAAAATTATTTGGGAAAGTTTAAGGGTAATGGAAACTTCAATTGTCAAATAAATGACTCAATCAACCATTCATCAAAAAAAATACTTACTATTTTTCAAACATTTATAAATTTGTACTATTCAAATGTGAGATTTAGGTATCGGTTCTTTAAAAAATAATAATCAGCATTAAGATTTTTACATTTGACAAATAACAATCATTTGAAAATCAAGTCAATAAGTTAAAAATTAGTGTGAATAGCTCAAAATTTGAACGTGAATTAATAACCATTTTACCTTTAAATACGTTTAAATAGTACACCATCATATTTTATAAATATTAAACTTTTCCAATATTTTATCATGTTAAAATTTATTCAAAAGCTACTATTGTTACTCTATTTTTTGCCTTTGGGATTATTTGCCCAATCTGAGAAATTGACGGTTAGTGGCTATGTCAAAGACAACAAAAACGGCGAGGGTTTAATTGGTGCCTCAGTTTTTGTGAAAGAATTGCTTACGGGTACAACTACCAATACTTACGGTTTTTATTCCTTGACTTTACCCAAAGGAAATTACACGTTGATAATTTCATCAGTAGGCTATCGCAAGTCAATCAAGGATATTAAATTGACTGAAATTAACCAGACTTTTAATATAGAGGTTCAGGAAGATGGTCAGGAATTGGAGGAGGTAGTGGTGAATGGTAAGCGTGAAGACGACAATATTAAGACAATTGAAATGTCGGTCAATAAGGTGGATATGAAAACCATCAAGAAGATTCCTGCCCTATTGGGTGAGGTTGATTTAGTGCGTGCTATTCAATTACTGCCTGGTGTTTCTACAGTAGGAGAGGGGGCAACGGGCTTCAACGTTCGAGGTGGTTCAATTGATCAGAACTTAGTGCTTTTAGACGATGCACCCGTGTATAATTCTTCACACCTTTTTGGTTTTTTTTCTATATTTAATCCTGATGCTGTCAAAGATGTTAAATTGATAAAAGGTGGAATTCCTGCTCAATATGGTGGACGTGCTTCTTCGATTTTGGATGTTAGAATGAAGGAAGGAAATGCTAAGCAGTTAGAAATAAACGGAGGTATTGGTTTTATTTTCAGTAGGTTATCTATTGAGGCTCCTATTATTAAAGACAAAGCATCCTTTATTGTGGCAGCAAGGCGCTCTTATGCAGATGTTTTGGCTGCTCCCTTTCTGACGGGTAATAATGCTGATACACAATTCAATTTTTATGATTTGACGGCAAAAGTAAACTATAATATTGACCAAAATAATACGGTCTTTCTCTCAGGGTATTTTGGGCGTGATGTTTTTGGAAATCAATTTGGTTTCAACTGGGGAAATAGTACGCTTTCAGCACGTTGGAATCATGTTTTTAGTTCAAAATTATTCTTGAATACAACAGCATTTTATAGTAATTACGACTATTTATTAGATACTGATTTAAATAATAAACGTCCCAATAATCAATTCAAATGGAAATCAAACATTAAAAACCTGAGTTTTAAGCCTGACTTTACCTACTACATTACCCCAGAGAATACTCTTACTTTTGGAGGACAAATATTAACGTACGATTTCGCCCCTGGTGAAGCAACGGCAACCTCTAACGGCAATCGAGTAGATTTTGGTTCACCCGCCAAGAATTCCGTAGAATATTCAGCGTATGTAGGCAATGAATGGCGTGTTTCCCCTAAATTATCTTTGCAATATGGCGTGCGTTACTCCAAGTATGACTACACAAGCAAGGATAATCTTTACTATACAAGACGCTTTGTAGGAGTTTCAGACACCTTTACGTCAGGTTATGATTTAGACAGTTCTCCCAATGATACTGAAAAGCCCTTGACAAGCTATCAAAACTTTGAGCCACGCTTTAATCTGAAGTTTGAATCAGGCCCCAATAGTTCAATAAAAGCCAGTTATAATCGTTTGACGCAATATATTCACTTAATGTCTAACACAGCAGCCTCTACGCCTTTGGATGTTTGGACCTCTTCAACCAATAATATCAAACCTCAAATATCTGACCAAATTGCTCTGGGGTATTTCAAAAATTTTGGGGACAATGAGTATGAAACGTCATTAGAAATCTATGGCAAAGACCTTCAAAACCAAATTGATTATGCCGACCGAGCCAACTTATTCTTAAATCCAACCTTTGAAAAAGACCTACTTTTTGGTGATGG
>JANPIG010001036.1:0-1177 GCA_031424875.1 Cytophagales bacterium | reverse complement strand
AACATAGAAATGGGTTGCTGAAACAAACGTAAACCATCGGGCGTATTGCTCAAAGATAAACTCCTTGGCACATTCATTTGTCCTTTCCAGGGGAAGGTAGGTACGGCATCAGCATACTGCCAACTCGACATCCAGCCTAATAAAATTTTCTGATTATCGGGTGAATCCGTATAAGGAATGGCGGCATAAAAATCTTTACCAAAATCAACGTATAATTTTGTTTCGGGCGTATTATCATTTTTGAAAATTGTACCATCAAAATCGCCAATAAAATATTGCATACCCGTAAAATCTTTGACTGGTCCACCAGTAGAAATAAACATTAACCATTTAGTATTCTGCAAGTTACCATCAATAGGCACCTCAATGAGCGCTGGGCATTCCCATATTTTACCCATCTCACCTTGATTGCCAAACTCACCTGCACGGGTCCATTCTTTCAAGTTTTTAGACGTAAAAAATATTACCTTAAACTCCTTTGGAAAAACCACCGACATCACCCATTTTTGGGTCTTTTCGTGCCAAAAGACATGAGGGTCACGGAAGTCAACCATCTGTAAATCTATCACTGGATTACCCGCATATTTTGTCCAAGTACGTCCACGGTCATTGGAATATGCCAGGTATTGAGCCTCCTTTTTGCCATCGTGATAATCGGCAGTATAAAGGGCAACCATACAAGGTTCTGAACCTTGTTGAAAACCACTCGAATTATTTTTATCCACCACAGCACTTCCCGAAAAAATCCAAACGGAATCTTCTGGAATAGCTACAGGTAAATGCTCCCATTTCACTAAATCTTTACTGACAGCGTGTCCCCAACTCATATGGCCCCATTTATTTTCGTAAGGATTGTGTTGGTAGAAAAGATGATATTCTCCTTGATAATGTACCAATCCATTGGGGTCATTTATCCAGTTTTTAGGAGGCGTAAAATGATACGCAGGTCGCCAATGAGGAGTTTCCGTAGGCTGAGTTTGAGCAAAAGTAAAGATGGGAAAAAGAAGGAGGAATAATATTTTTTTCATAGTAGGGGTTTGTAATACGGTAGTGCGACATTTCGCCAGCCTTGTCCGTAACTGATAAATATTTTTAATCAAATATAAGGGTTTTGGAAATATACTTCAAATTTGGATTTATGTAGCACGGAAATCTGTTCCGTGAAGCCTACGAACAT
>JANPIG010001035.1:0-1770 GCA_031424875.1 Cytophagales bacterium | reverse complement strand
AATGGAGCAAATAAAAGTCAAAATTTTCAAGTTTTGGAAGGCGTAAAAATAGGAACTGATAATAGGAATTGCTTAAACATCATTGCTGATTCCAGCAATAATGAATTAGTACAAACAAATGATATTGTAGAAATTATTTCTGAAAAGCAATTCAAATTAATTGGTAGATTTGATAATATTATTAATAGTGGAGGGGTGAAAATCCAGTTAGAAAAAGTTGAAAAAATATTTGAAAAATACCTTCCCAACAAAAGGTTTTTTGCTTTTGGAATGACTGATTTAACATTAGGACAAAGGTTGATTCTAGTAGTAGAATCTGAAGATTTTGATTATGAAAAGATATTAATTGATGCTTCAGAAAGTATATCAAAGTACGAAATTCCTAAGCAAATCTTTACACTAAAAAACTTTTTAGAAACTCCAACGGGCAAAATTGACAAAAAGGCAACGATTAAAAGGTTAAATTTGTAGGGAAATTTAAGAATTATGCAAACCAATAACATAAAACAAATACAAATTAAGTTTGAGACGGCAGATATTATACCGCCACCATTTTCGCATCAAGTGATTTTGACAATGGATTTTGAGGAAAATGCTATAAATACAGTTTTCGACATTGCCTATACGTATCGTGATGAACTTTCGGACGAAGAAATTCTGGAAGAAGGTTTCACGGGTGAAGAAGATTTAGCATGGGCTGGAGAGATTTCAAATGCTTGGAAAAAGCCTATCGTAGAACTCTTAAATCATACGCCAGAAAAGCCAAATCAAAAAGCATTAACAGAGGAACAAAATTTCTTTGAAATAACAATTAATGGCAAGGTTTATGGAAATCCCAAAAATCAAGACCGTTGGGAATTTCTTTTGCAAGAATTAATGCAAGCGGCTTATGAAACTTATGGAAAAGAAATGCCCTTCAAGCTGATTTTTAGAAAAATAGAGCAGAGAAATCTTTTTTCAGAATTAGAATTATTACTTCATTATACTGATAGAAAAGTGGAATGTAACACATTGGTAGAAAATCAAAAAATTAGCAGAAGTCTAACGTGGGAAGAGGCGAGCGACATCTTAACGCATGTTTTTATAGGAGAATTTGTAGCAGATAAAGCCACGAAAAGTGAGCCTAAATCAGTGGGAAAATTCCTATTTGTAGGTGATGGCTACTGGTATGAATTTACGAAAAGTCTCAAAAATCCTAATGGAAACAAAAATTATATAAAAGAGCTTTATGAGCGTTTTGAGGAATATATGTAATAAATAGTTATAGCGTTTTAAGAGTTAAAAGATAGAGAGTCAAGTGTGAAAATTGATGTAGGAAAAGATGATTTTTATATAGTAATTAACATACAATCTCTTTTTTCCGTATCTTTGCACTCTATTTTACAAAAAATTAGTATTTTTCACAATTTAACGTTTAACAGAATGCCAAAAATTAAAACCAAATCTGGAGCGAAAAAACGCTTTAAGGTTACAGGAACTGGCAAAATCAAGCGTAAGCACGCTTATCACAGCCATATTCTTACTAAAAAATCAACAAAACGTAAGCGTAATCTTGTTCACGCAGGTTTAGTATCATCTGCTGATATGGACAGAGTTACGTTAATGTTAGTAATGTAAAAAAACAAGGTATAAGGTGTTAGGTGTTAGGTTTTAGTATTTAAAGCCGACACATTTGATTCTAAAATAATACCACAATAGGTTTTAAGAAGTAAGGACAGGATTATAATTTAAACTAATCCCTAAACCCCCAACACCTAATCCCTATTTTAG
>JANPIG010001034.1:0-9373 GCA_031424875.1 Cytophagales bacterium | reverse complement strand
GACGGTTACGCTTCAACTTAAATCCTTAGAAGCCATTAATTTAGAAGAAGATTTAACCTTTGCCGATGAAATTGTTTTGACCTATTCACTTACAGCTGTGGATGAACATAATAAAGTTATTCAAGTAGCCAATGGCTCTTGGGGGGTGGAAAGTATGAAGAAAGGGGCATTGGTTTTGAAAGAAAGGTTTAAACCCCTCGAACTAATTGTCCCTGCAAAATCTAAGGTGTTTTCTTCGGTAGTTCTTACGGAAATTGAAGATTACAAAAAGGCTCAAAATACAGTTTTAAAAATTAATTCTTTTGGAGGTTTATCTAAAATTCCTGCCCTTTTCATAAGTTTAGGCGAGTACGAAACCCCCATGGCCATTGTTTTTGCCAGTCTCCAAGCCGCAGGAATTGGACTGAAAGCGGCAGAGCGATTTGATAAGGATGATTTACTCGGACAAAGCACTTTTGAAATAAAAATGGATACTGTTTCACAGGCAAAACAAACAATACCTATTGATTTAAACTTTGAAGGCGAACACCTCAAAAATTCATTTCAATACAAGATGAAATATGAATTAATTATTCTTAATAAAAAGTAATGGATTGATAATCAGTATTTTAATAATTTATGTTCTTTGGTTTTAATGCTTTTAGCATGGTGTTGGTGTGAATTTTTATCCGTATATTTGCACCCCCAACGCAATAAATCAGCACACAAAATAGTTACAAATTAATAGGTTGGAAATCCGCCGACTCCTCCATAAGATTTGAGAACATGAAGAGAATTATTAGATTACTATACTCCCTAATCGCTTGTTTATCACTCATTATTCATACTGCCAATGCTCAAACCGAGCCTTATGCTATTAGAATAGGTAATCAAATTATTAGCCCTTCCGAATTTTCGCAAGTCTATCGAAAATTCGTGCAAAGTGACAGTATCAAGAAAGATAAAACCAAAGAATTTCTCGATAATTTCATTAATTACAAACTGGAAGTTTATGCTGCTCAGCGCATGGGTAGGGATACAACTCGTGCTTTTCGTGATGAAATAAATTCTTATCGTAAAGAATTAGCAACACCATATTTATTGGATAAAATTTTACTGGAAAAAATGATTCAGGAGACCTACGAGCGTATGCGTGAAGAGGTGAGAGTAGCCCAAATTTTCATTGCCGTTCCTCGCAATGCCAGTCCTGCCGATACAATGGTCGCTTATGATGAAATCAAAACTTTAAGATTACGAATTACTAAAGGAGAAACGTTTGAACAAATTGCTAAAAATTATTCACAAGACCCCCGATCAGCTGAAAGAGGTGGCGATATGGGATTCATAGCAGTTTTAGATAATCATTATGCTTTTGAAACGGCGGCTTACAAAACTTCGAAAGGAGAAATTTCAGATATCGTTAAGACTGAAAAAGGGTATCATTTAATAAAAGTTTTAGAAAAACGTTCATCGAGAGGGAAAGTGAAATTGGCTCATATATTAGTAGGTGCAACTATGCCAAATGCCAAAGCTAAAATTGAAGAAGCCTATAATTATTTGAAAAAAAATGAACCTTTCGATGGCGTTTGTAAAGTATATTCAGACGATACAAAAACGAAGTCGAGAGGCGGTTTGTTGAAATGGTATGAGGCGGGAACGCTGATTGATGACAAAGTAGCAGAATTAGTGTTCTCTAAGGAAAAAGGTGATTTTACTACTCCAATTCAGACAGTTTTGGGGTGGCATATTTTCAAGATTGTAGATAAAAAACCGCTATTGAAATTTGAAGAATTAGCTCCTTTCATTCGACAAAAAATTAGTTCTGATGCTTCCAGAAGCCTTATCGTGCGAGGGAATTTGTTGAAAAGATTGAGAAAAGATAATAACTTTCAAGAGTCTGTTTCTGTAAAGCAAGAGGCTTTTGATAATTTTTTCAAAGACCGGATTGGTAATGAAACTTATTTATCAAAAACTATATTTGCTATTAATCAAACGGTGGCAACAGTACGGGAATTTTATAGTTTTGTTATGAAGCAGCAACGTCAGTTAGCTAAAATTGGCGCTTTGAACGATAAATCTGAAAAAGAATGGTATAACCTTTTTGTAGAAGACCAATTATTACGTTACGAAGAGTCTAATCTTGAAATCAAATACCCCGAGTTTCGTGCAGAGGTACAGGTATTTAGAGAAGGAATTTTGCAGAAAGATATTTTAAATGATTATGTCTTAGAAAAATCGCTGGACTCATTGGCACAAGTTCGTTTTTTTAATCAAAATGCTGCTGATTATCAATATACTAATCGAGTATTGGCGAAAGTTATTACCACCGACCGCCGTGAGACGATGGAGCAAGTAAAACCCATTTTAGCCAAAGCTCCTTATCCCTTAAATCGTCTTTTTCCCCTAATTTTCTTTGAAAAGGATAAAGCCGATTTCTCTGCTGATGCTCAAAAAATTCTTGATCAATTATATGTTACGATGTTTAAGTATCGTGAATATACGGTAGAAATAACTGGTAATTCAGACCCTGAGGAGTCAGAGGGTATTTCAGCTTTGAGAGCAAAAAAAGTTGTTAACTATCTAATAAACAAAGGAATATCTATTACAAAAATTATTGAAAAAGATGATGGTAAATATAAACCAACTTCCAAAACCGACCGAAGCAAAAATATGCGAGTAGGAATTAAGTTTTTCTCGAATTCGATGGAAGATGTTGTGAAAAAATATAATGCTTTAAAACCAGGTAGCCTTACTGCCGAAGAACGCTTTTTCAAAAAAGGCGATAATGAATTTGTGGATGCTACGCCTTGGACGGTTGGTGAAGTAAGTTCTGAAAATAAAGGCAGACAAGTTTTTATTAATATTCTAAAAGTTGAAGAACCTCGCCCCAAAACCTTCCGTGAGGCTCGTGGTCAGGTGATTGCAGATTATCAGAAAACACTTTTTGATTCTTGGATTAATCAACTAAAAACTACCTATCCTGTGGTAGTAAATAAGGAAGAAGTGAATCGGATTATGAATTAAAAAGTTAAGATTGAAGGTGAAATGAGTAGTACAATGGCATGACTCAAATCCGTGCCACTAATACTAAATAAATTTACTTAACATTTTTTAACTATAATATCATACCATACCACTCCATAAAAAGCGTTATCTTTGTAAGATTTATTACCATTGGAAACGCAAAAATCTAATCGCAGAATGAAATTTTTTAAGCATATTTTTTTAATATCAATACTTATCAGTTCTTTTCCAAAATCGGCAACGGCCCAGGTCATGGTTTTGGATAAAATCATTGCTAAGGTTGATAATTATTATTTATTAAAGTCGGAATTAGAGACTCAGATGGCTCAATATGCCCAATCTGGGCAACAAGCCCCACCTAAATGTCAGTTGTTAGAAAGTCTTGTGGTAGGAAAATTGATGCTGGCAAAGTCTGAAATTGATTCTGTGACTGTCGAAGATAAACGTGTTGAAACTGAATTGACTTCACGTATGGAGCAAATGGAATCTCAGTTTGGCTCTCAGAAAAATATTGTAGAGGCTTACGGCAAAACAATTGCTTCGTTAAAAGATGAACTACGTGCTGCTATTAAAGAACAATTAGTTACTCGTAAAATGCAAGACAAAATTACGGGTGATGTGAAGGTAACTCCTAAGGAAGTAAGACGTTTTTTTGAAGCTATACCTAAAGATTCATTACCTTATTTGCCTTCTGAAGTAGAAGTGGGACAAATAGTAAGGTATGCTAAAACTACAAAAGCACAAAAAGACGAACTTTTTAAGAGGTTGTTGGATTACAAAAGAAGGGTTGAAAATGGAGAAAAATTTGAAGATTTAGCTAAATTATATTCAGAAGATTTGGGTTCGGGAAAACGTGGGGGAGATTTAGGTTTTGCCAAACGTGGACAAATGGTTGCTCCTTTTGAAGCAGCAGCTTTGAAATTGAAACCCAATCAAATGTCGGATGTAGTTGAATCAGAATTTGGTTTTCACTTAATTAAATTATTAGAAATTAGGGGACAGGAATATCATGCTTTGCATATTCTTTTACGTCCTGACTATCAGCGACTTGATGTTGTGGAACCTACACAGTTTTTAGATAGTATTAGGGTTTTGATTCAGCGAGATTCTTTAAAATTCGAAAAAGCTGCTAAAGAGTTTTCTGACGATAAAAATACGCAATATGCTGGGGGAATGATTGTTGACCCACAGAGTCGTTCTATTAGAATGCCTTTGGATGGCACCATGGAATCAGGACTTTTCTTTACCATTGATACCATGAAAGTGGGAACTGTTACGATGCCACTCCCATATCGTACAGAAGATGGACGCTCAGCCATGAGAATTCTTTATTACAAAGCTAAACATCCGCCACACTTTGCAAATTTGGAAGATGATTTTCAAAGATTGTCAAATTATACTTTGAATAAAAAGAAAAATAATGCCATCGAAAAATGGTTTGCTAAAGCAAAAGATGACGTTTTTATTTATATTGTAGATGAATATAAGGAATGTAATGTAATGAAAACCAATACTAATTGACGTTTTAATCATAAGTAAATCATTACCATTATTAGTAAAATAAGAACTGGTTATGAATTTTGTATAAGCTGAGAGTCTTTTAAATGTTTTTCTGATAAAGTTTACTAATAACTGATAATCGAAATGTTTTTTGGCAAAAATTTTGTTTAGTAATATAAAGTGTCAGGTAGCAATGCCTGACACTTTATTTTTATATTTGTAAAAGGATTTAAAGTTTGTTTTAGGATTTATATAAATCCGTAAGGTATAGCACTCTCTTCAAATCATAAATCCGAAAAAGAATGAAAACTGAATTCTAAAATCTAAATTAATAAATATGGCTCAATACCAGTCAGATGTTGAAGCAGTTGATGCTTTAAAGGAATCTTATCAAAAACTTACTTCCGAAATTGGAAAAGTGATTATCGGTCAGGATGAAACCGTCAAAATGTTGCTTACCGCTATTTTTTGTCAAGGTCATTGCCTTTTAGTGGGTGTCCCAGGATTGGCTAAAACGCTTTTAATTCAAACCATTGCGGGAGCGTTGGACTTGGATTTTAATCGTATTCAGTTTACACCCGACTTGATGCCTTCAGATATTGTGGGTTCTGAAACATTAGATAATGAGCGTAATTTCCGTTTTGTAAGAGGCCCTATCTTTGCTAATATTATCCTTGCAGATGAAATCAACCGTACGCCTCCCAAAACGCAATCTGCTCTTTTAGAGGCTATGCAAGAATATGCCGTAACGGTAGCGGGTAAAAAATACCCTTTAGATAAACCCTTTTTTGTATTGGCTACTCAAAATCCTATTGAGCAAGAAGGTACCTATCCCTTGCCAGAAGCTCAGTTAGACCGTTTTATGTTTATGGTAAATTTGGATTATCCATCATATCAAGCAGAACTGGATATTGTAAAAAGCACTACTTCTGATAAAAAATATGAGGTACAACAGCAAGTAACCGGTGAACAAATCTTAGCATTTCAGCATTTGGTTCGCCGTGTACCTGTGGCAGACAATGTAGTGGAATATGCTGTGAAATTAGTGCATAAAACTCGACCAAATACTGCTATGGCAGATGAGCAAGCTAATAGATATTTGGAATGGGGTGCTGGACCAAGAGCCTCACAAAACTTGGTTTTAGCCGCTAAGTGTAATGCTCTTTTAAATGGAAAGTATTCACCTGATATTGAGGATGTGAAAGCGGTTGCCATGGCAGTTCTCCGTCATAGAATTGTAAGAAACTTTAAAGCAGAAGCAGAAGACGTTTCAGTTGAGGATATTGTGAAGAAACTTATGTGATATATGTAGCGTGGGAATCCTTCCGGTGAAGCCTACGTATAAAACGGACTCTGCTTCACGGGACAGATTCCCATGCTACATTAAAAAAGCCCTTCAAAATCAATTTTGAAGGGCTTTTTATTGAATTATTATCCGAATATCAAACATCGAATCACAAACTTCGAAATTAGTTTTTCTTTGGAGCTGGTGAAGTTGTTGCTGGTGTTGCTGGAGCAGGAGCTAAAGGCTTAGGTGTTACACCCATACGCTTCAAAATCAAATCCGAGATATTTGCATCATCTGGTGCGTGCAATACGATAGGCGTTGTGCCTTGTCCTGCATCATAATTGAACACAAACGCATAACCATTCTCTTTAGCAGCTGCGTGCATATTATCTTCTACTTTTTTCAATAAAGGCTGCAACAATTGTGCTTGCTTTTTTTGTAATGAAGTAGATGAAGTCTGACGAAATTCTTCAATCTGACCTTGCAAACCTTGTAATTCTTTCTCTTTGTCTGCTTTGATAACAGCATCCATTGTACTACCTGTTTTCTCGTAATCAGCCAGTTTAGTTTGGAAATCTTTAACTTTGGCTTGATACATATTGTCGTACTGAGTTTTGGTCGCCGTCAATTCTGTTTCTACTTGTTTTGCTTCGGGCATTTGTGCCAAGATGTAGTCTAAGCTAATGTAACCGATTTTTTGTTGTGCATTTACGTTAGACATGGCTAAACCGAAGAATGCGAAAAGGGCAATTAAAAATTTGTTTCTCATTTTTTTTATAATTGGTTGGTTTTACTCTTTTTTAGGGTTTACTGTATTTTTTCTGTTTGACTTTGGTTTTTCCGTAACGTCACTTTCTTTGTTATCAGGATTAGTCTTGACATCATTTTCTTCTCTTTCTTTCTCTTTTAATTGGTCGGGTGAAATCCCCAATTCCTCCAAAATATAATCCGTATAATCATGAATTGGATTAGTATAAAGCATTGAAATACCATCAGATGATTTGTCAAAAAGAATATCAATTCTCTTTAATCTCGCAATTTTTTCAACTGATTTTGCTACTTCGTCCAAGACGGGTTTCATAATGTCTTGTTTCTTTTTTAATAAGTCGCCATTGAAACCAAAAATTTTATTTTGAAGATCTTTTGCTTCTTTTTCTTTATCAGAAATAGCTCTGAGGCGTTGTTGCTTCATTTCTTCGGTCAAAAGAATTTCTTCTGCTCGATAAGTCTTTTCTAACTTGGCTACCTCATCATTTTTATCCGACACCTCTTTAACCCATTTTGCCGTCAATTTCTCAATTTCTACTTGGGCGGCCTTATATTCTGGCATTCTTGATGTAATATACTCAGTATCAATATACCCAATTTTTTGAGCCTTCAGCGAAAGGACAAAGCAAAAGAATGGCAAAATTAACAAAAATATCTTCTTTTTCACGGCTTTGAATAAAATGTTAAGAATGTGGACGGTATAATTTATTGTTCGGTTAATGCTCAATCTTTATGATTTGCTGTATTAACGTATCTAAATTGGGCTTATTGTCATCTTATTTTCTTTAACAAAACATTAACAGTTTGTTGAACTTTGAGTGTAGAAGTTTTGAAAATAAATATTTCAACATAAACTCCGCACTCGAAAAGCTAAACTCGAAATTCTAACGTATCTGTTGTCCGATTGAGAAGGTAAACGCTTGACGACCGAAATCTGACTGACCTGGAATTTTATCAAATGCAAATCCATAATCAATACCAATCATACCGAAAGCTGGCATGAAAATTCTGGCTCCAAAACCCGCTGTTTTGTACAAATTGAATGGATTATATTCCTTGTAGTTAGCAAAATTGTTGCCACCTTCTGCAAAACCTAAAATAAAGATAGTAGCTGAAGGGTTTAAAGATACTGGATAACGAACTTCCATCACAAACTTGTTGTAAGCTACACCACTTGACGAAGTTGTTCCATCGGGATTCCTGGAAGAAGGAAGTGTTCCATTCTGTCCTAAAACTCTATCTTTATATCCACGTAAGGCTATTATATCACGACTTACTACGTTGAAACCTGTTTGCATCCCTGAACCTCCTAAGTCAAAACGCTCAAAGTTTGTAATGGCTTTATCTGGATTGTACGATCCTAAGAACCCTAAGTGTGTTCTCATATGGAAGACCAATTTACTGGTAATTGGCGTAAACCATGAGGCATCAAACATCCATTTATGATATTCAATCAATTTGCTATCTTTACCCCCAAATAATGAATAAGGAGGGGTCAATGAAGCAGTTAATGAAAAACTTGAACCTGAGCGAGGAAAGGTTGGATTGTCAATACTGTTTCTTGAAAAGTTAGTAACAAAAGCAGCTGAGAATGATGTTCCTTCTGGATAACCATAAAAAGGTAAGTTTTTAACATCAATCAATGAGAATGATAATGAATTGCTCAAAGAGAAATAATCATCAGGCCATTTTAAACGTTTTCCAAGGCTGAATGATAAAGCGGTGCTATTGAAGTGGGCGTCTGCTTGAGCAGCAGAAGCACTATCAGATTGAGCTGAGCCGAAGCCTCCGCCAAAACCACCACCGAAGCCTCCACCAAAACCACCGAATCCTCCACCAAAACCACCACCACCAAATTGACCCCCACCAAACTGACCGCCATTCTGGAGCTGATTGAATTGATTTTGTTGTTGAATTTTATAAGGATACGAAATACTACGGGACAGAGTTACTGAAAATGAGTTGGGCTTTTTACCTCCTAACCACGGCTCGGTAAATGACAAAGAATAATTTTGAAAAGCTACTCCATTGGCCTGAAAACGAACAGAAAGCTTTTGTCCATCACCCGCAGGTAGTGGTTTCCAAGCACTCAAATTGGTGATATTACGAGCCGAGAAGTTATTAAAAGTTACTCCTAAAGTACCTACAAAGCCAATATAACCACCCCAACCTCCTGAAAGTTCAATTTGATCAGAAGGTTTTTCTTCTACATTATATTCAATATCTACCGTTCCATCTTGTTTTGGAATAGGGTTGGGTGAAATTTTTTCAGGGTTAAAATAACCAATCGTTGAAAGTTCACGCACGGTACGGATAATGGCAGATTTACTAAATTTTTGACCAGGTAATGTCCTTATTTCACGCATAACCACGTGGTCAGATGTTTTAGTGTTTCCATTCAAAATAACTTTATTGATGGTCGCTTGCTTACCTTCTACAATTCTGAAAGTAATATCTATTGAATCACCTGCAACTGCCGTCTCAACGGGTTCACATTGGTAAAACAAATATCCATTATCCATATAAGCAGAACTAACATCTTCTTGGGGCTTTCCATTTAAGCGTTTTTCTAAATCTTCGACATTATAAACGTCCCCTTTTTTAATGCCCAAAATCTCTGATAAAGTAGAGTCAGCATAAATATAATTTCCTTCCCAATAAATATTTCGGTAATGATATTGCTTGCCTTCGTCAATTTTCAAGATAATTTTAACCGTTTTGTCACTGTCCTTAAAAACTGAATCTGATATAATTTGAGCATCACGATACCCTTTTTTATTATAGAAATCAATCAGTTTAGCTTTGTCTGCTTCA
>JANPIG010001033.1:0-4576 GCA_031424875.1 Cytophagales bacterium | reverse complement strand
AAACGAAGAAATAGCTTCTGAAACGGCTCTATCCATTTGTTCATCAAATTCGTCTTCATTTTCTACCACACGCATTCCTTTTCCACCACCACCCGCTGAGGCTTTTATCAAGACTGGATAACCAATTTCTTTCGATTTTTGCTTGGCAATTGTTCTGTCCGTAACGGCATCGGGCGTGCCTGGCACCATGGGAATATTGTATTTGGCGACGGTATGTTTAGAAGTCAATTTATCACCCATCAACTCGATACTTTCGGGTGATGGACCGATAAAAAGTAGCCCAGCATCCATTACTTTCTGACAAAATAATGCATTTTCAGACAAAAACCCATAACCAGGATGAATGGCATCAACGTTTAAATCTTTACAAATCTGAATGATTTTATCGCCCAACAAATAAGATTGATTGGAAGGTGGAGGGCCTACGCACACAGCTTCGTCCGCAAAACGCACATGAGGAGAATTTCGGTCAGCTTCAGAGAAAATGGCAACCGTCTGAATACCCATCTCACGGGCAGTACGCATAACTCGCAAAGCAATTTCACCACGATTGGCAATTAGGATTTTATTAATTTTTTGCATTATGTTTTTCGTTAATTATACTTCAAAAAGTGTGTCAATTTCTAATTCATTCGTTACTGTACTCAAAAAATATTCATTTTTCTTAACCCCATTTGAAGTAATCATGGTCGTAAAAATATTCTTCTTTATCCGATTTTTTTCTTTAAATATACTTACTTTTTCTCGCAATTGCTCGGCATAAATTTTATTGATTTCAAAAACAGCATCGTAAAATTTCAGTTCTAAAATATTAATACAATTATCATCTCTATCAATAATAAAATCAATTTGTGTTCCCTTTTCTTCTTTTGTTCCTTTCTGAATCCAAGAATATTCATTAGATACGATTCCATTAATTCCTAAACCCTTTTTAATTTGGTAAATATGCTTGAAACAGAGATTTTCAAAAGCATAACCTGTCCAAATTTTGTAAACTGGTTTATTAGAAAATTGTAGCCAACTACTATTAATTTTATTGTTTTGAAGAAATTTATAGTAAAAAATTGAATACTCGTCCACCAGTCGATACAAGGAATCCTCTTTCGTTTTGTTAATTGGTAAAATAATCTTCACGAAACCACATTCAATTAATTCTTGTAATGAATTAGTTAATCCTCCTCCGCTTTTTATACCAGTTACTTCAATAATTTCTTGGCGAGTCAAACCTTTGTTTTTCTTGGCTAATGCTTCAATTAGGGAAACATGAATTTCACTATTCTTGAATAATGAGGCATAAAGATTAGAAAACTCATTCCTTAAACTAGCCTGTGAATTGAAAAACATATCATCCAAAATTTGTGCAATACTTTGCCCAGATTCAATATCTTTTAAATAAAAAGGAATTCCTCCAACTGACATATAAAGCCTTACAATATCTTTATTGACCAATCGGACATTGTTCATTTCCAGAAACTCTTTGGTTTCTTTTAATGTGAATGGCATTAATTGAATTCTTCTTGTGATACGATTGTGTAATCCCCCTCTATCATTAATAATTTTGTTTATAATCCATGAAGCAGCAGAGCCACAAATTACCAGAATTATATCATCTCTTTTTGAACAAAACTGATTCCAAAAATTGTCTAATGCAGCAATGAAACCTGATTTTGGAGTTTCAAACCATGCAATTTCATCCAAGAAAATTACTTTCTTTTGGGTACTTTCTAAACTTTTAATGTACAATTTAAGCAAGGAAAATGCTTGAAGCCAAGTCTGTGGAAGCGAAGGTTTGTCATTGGGGTTTGCTTCAATTAGCGTTAACCAAAAGTTTTCTAATTGTTGAGAAAAATCCTTTTGATGTAAACCACTACATTCAAAAATGATTTGTTCTTTATAAACTTCTCTGATTAGATAAGTTTTACCAATTCTTCGCCTGCCATAAACAGCTAAAAATTCAGAATTAGCTTTCTGAACGGTATCTAATAATATTTTTATTTCGTCTTTTCTACCAGCAATTTTCATAAATTTTCATTTATAGTTCGCCAAATATAACAAAAAAACATATAACTTGGCGAGTTATAAATTTATAGTTCGCCAAGTTGTATGCTTTTGGGGGTAATTTGGCGAGTTATAAAACATAGAATAGCTTTGAAATTGTTTTAAAGGTAATAAATATTTTAGAAATTTTATATTACCCCAAAAAACAAAAAGTGATTGATTTTACATCAACCACTTTTGGTACTTATAAATCTCTCAAATATTAATAACTCAAATTATATTCAATAATGGCAGGTGGACTAAATATAATTTTAGTTGTCAAAATATTCATTGAAGTAGGAGTTGTGCGATTCATAGTAACTTTTGTAATTCGTTTTTGAGCATCAAATTCATATTCAAAAGCCATTACGGTTGAACCATTATACTTTATTTCCTTAATCAAGTTTGTACTGTATCGCCCCAAATAAAAATCTCTGATTGAGTTACTGTATTCCTGCAATTTTAAAATCTCTTGACGAATCGTATTGGGATAGTGTGTGTATTCATAATCCAATGATTTATTTCCAATTGATGCTTTTATTAAATTGCCCGTTGTAGAGTAAGTATATTTGAAATCACCTGCAATATTTGTCCTGAGTAAAAAGCCGTCCTTATAAAAAAACTTGGTTTGAGCATTATCCTTTATACTTTGAGCAAGTCCATTATTATCAAGTTGATATGATTTATTAGCAATCAAAACATCATCTTTATAAATATATTCTTGGGGGTTACTATTACCAAAACTGACATTCTTTATTTTACCATCAGCATAGTAATCATATTGAAGAGAAGTAGCCATTCTTTTCATTAAAAATACGTCAATATTTTTAACTTTATGTTGCTCAACTATTGGAGCATTAATTGAAGGATGATTTTTGACTTCCTCTTGCAATTGTGCATCATAATCGCTTATACCAACAATTGGAGTAGAAGGATTAGATGGTGAAACATTTTGAGATGAATCTTTGCAAGATACAGACAATCCTAAAAGGAGAATGGGGATAAGGTGTTTTTTTTTCATGTTGATAGTTTCGTTAAAACAAGTTTAAATTTTAACGAAACTATTACAAAAAAAGTGTGGGCATTTGAAAAAATCTTACAAAACTAAATCTTGCAATCACCTAACAATCAACATTTTAAGCAATCTTAAATCGTAAATCATAAATCCAAAACGACCTCACTCCTCCTCAAAATCCCTCCGCCCAAACAATGCCCTAAATGTTTCAGACATCGCTATCAAATCATGAACTTTATTTTTGGCGAGTTTCATAATCCTTGCTTCTTCGCTATCTCTGATTCGTAGGTCGAATTTATTCCAAAGGGCAATCATATCATTCATATTTTCAGAAAAACGTTTTACAATGAATTGTTCAAATCTTTGCTTTTCGCCTTCTGCCAAATACAAAACTATATGAAAATTCTCTTCCACAAAAAACCACATTAACTGACTTTTTGAGAAATCTTTAATCATAGCATTATTATCTACCAAGAAATCAATAATCTCTACTTCATCATGGGTGTGTGTCATGTTTTCCATAGTTTTAATTGTTGAAGTTTGAAAGAAATGAGTCCTACTTGATGCATTATTGCAGTTTACCTCAAAACCCTAAATCAGACAATACTTAAACGCTTTTTACCCCTAATATACCAAACCAAAATTACAATCAAAAATCAAAAAAATAAGTTCTTGAAATATTACTATGAATACTAAATTTTTAGACAAAATAAACTTGATTTAATACAATGTATATTTGATTTTGTATATAGAAAATATTCGCTTAACTTTGTGATTATTTTAAGTTTATTCGCAATTTCAAGTATAAAATATATAAAAATACCAAGATTTGTGATATTTTTCTAAGAGATTTTTAGTGCCATTTTAGTCTAACAACATATTAACAAAACCATAAAATTTTATTAACGTGGATATTTTCGATAAAGTAGGTAGAGGTCTTGGACCTATTGGAGCTCATGCTCATTATTCTCATCACTATTTTACATTTCCTAAGTTGACAGGAGAATTGGGACCTCGCATGATGTTTAACGGCAAAATGATGTTGAACTGGTCGTTGAACAACTATTTAGGTTTAGGTAATCACCCTGAAGTTCGTGAGGCAGATGCCAAAGCGGCGGCAGACTATGGTTTGGCGTATCCAATGGGTGCGAGAATGATGTCGGGCAACTCTGACCTACATGAAGAATTTGAAGCTCAATTAGCGGAGTTTGTAGGTAAAGAAGATTCTTTCCTATTAAACTTTGGTTATCAAGGTGTAATGTCGGTGGTAGAATGTATGTGCGATAGAAATGATATTATTGTTTATGATGCCGAGTCGCACGCTTGTTTGATTGACGGTATTCGTTTGCATAAAGCCAAAATGGGTGATTATTACAAATTTAATCACAACGATATGGATTCGTTGCGTAAGAATTTGGAACGTGCTACTAAAAGAGTTGCAGAAACAGGAGGAGGTATTTTGGTAATTACTGAAGGTGTATTTGGAATGTCAGGCAAAGTGGGCGCATTAGATCAAATTGTGAA
>JANPIG010001032.1:0-12714 GCA_031424875.1 Cytophagales bacterium | reverse complement strand
TTTACGGTAAATAACACCATGGGCGACTTGATGCCTTCGTGGCAAAACTCAAACAAAGCAGGACTGGTTTACAAAGACATCCTAACCCACCAAGCCCGTCTAAAAGCTTGGATTCCGTTTTGGATGGATTGTATAGATTCTACCAAAATGGTTTTGGCAAGTAAGATTTATAAAGAGAAGTATTCTGATAAATATACCATTACGTTTTGGGATAAACTTTTTAGAAGAAAGAAAGCTATGCAAAGAATTTGTGCAGCCATTCAGACTGATAAACAACTTTGGAGAGATTGCGTAAACTTAGCGAAAGATCCCACTATTTGGAAACCAAGAACGTTCTCGGATAAACCCTCGGCAGATTTTAATATTCAAGTAGCTGATAATTTGTGGTTGCATAAGGATTATGACAAAACGCTCTTCAAAGCTATCGAAGATTCGCCCTTGCGAGAGAAAAAGGAGTACGTTTATTCAGATTTATCGTATTATCTCTATCCGCAAATCATTCCCAGACTCACGGGTAAAGATTTCCCAACGTTTTTGAAAGAGACTTTTTATAAACCTTTGGGAGCAAATACCTTGACCTACAACCCAAGAGAGCAATTTCCATTAAGCAGAATTGTACCCACAGAATACGATTCACTCTACAGAAAAAACCTTATTCACGGACGAGTACATGACGAAGGTGCCTCTATGTTAGGAGGAATTTCTGGACACGCTGGGCTCTTCGGCAATGCCCAAGATTTAGGTAAATTGATGCAAATGTACTTACAGAAAGGCTTTTATGGAGGCAAAAGATACTTAAATGAAAGCACCCTAAACGAGTGGACAAGCTATCCGTTTTCAGTAGAAGAAAATAGTAGGAGAGGAATAGGTTTCGACAAACCCGACCGTAAAAGGACAGGTATTAGTGCTGCCCCAAGTGCCAGTGCAAGCAGTTTCGGACATTCAGGCTTCACGGGTACATACACATGGGTGGACCCCGAACAGCAATTAGTCTATGTTTTCCTATGCAATAGAGTTTACCCAACCCGCAATAATTCAAAATTGTCAGATTTGAACGTGAGAACGAATATTAATGAAGTGATTTATCAGGCCATAAAGAAGGGTATAAAGTAAACCTTTAAGTATTTCAACTTAAAATCTTAACATTTGTAAAGAAAGGCTCATTTGATAAGCCAAAAATGATTAATTTAGTCTAAGAGGTTCGTATTACGATATGAATTTTTTAGACTATTTTTTTATCCTAAACTAAAACCCCCATGAAAAAAAGCTTTATTATTATTTTAGTACTTCTAATGAGTATAATGGCATTCGCCCAAAAGAAGAAAAAATCAACCACTCCTCCACCTGATAAACTCGAATTGCTTAAACAAGAGGTAATTCAGAAAATAGACGAACGTCAGAAATTTACGGCTGATGTCAATGATATGATTTTCAGTTTTGCGGAATTGGGTTTTCAAGAATTTGAAACATCACGTTATCTAACTGAAATTCTCGAAAAAAATGGGTTTACCATCGAAAGAGGTATTGCAGGAATGCCCACCGCTTGGTTAGCAAAATGGGGTTCGGGAAAACCCGTGATTGCCATTGGTTCAGATATTGATTGTATTCCAAAAGCCTCACAAAAACCTGGAGTTGCTTACAAATCTCCTATCATAGACGGGGCTCCAGGCCATGGAGAAGGACATAATTCTGGACAAGCCCTTAATTTGACGGCTGTTTTGGCTGTCAAAGAAATTATGGAGCGTGAAAAATTATCGGGTACGCTCGTTTTGTGGCCTGGAGTTGCCGAAGAACAAGTAGGAGCAAAAGCCATTTACGTGCGTGACGGTTATTTTAAAGATGTAGATGCCTGTATTTTTACCCACGTAGGTGATAATTTGGGAGTTTCTTGGGGAGATGCAGGTAATAATGGTTTAGTATCGGTGAAGTTTTATTTTGAAGGCTCGTCTGCTCATGCTGCCGCTGCTCCTTGGCGGGGCAAAAGTGCTTTAGATGCGGTTGAATTGATGAACGTAGGCTGGAATTTTAAGCGTGAACACCTTGAAACCACGCAACGCTCGCACTACGTTATTTCTGATGGTGGCGATCAGCCCAATGTAGTGCCTTCAAAGGCGGCAGTTTGGTATTATTTTAGAGAACGCACTTATCCTAAAATTAGAAATTTATTTGAAAATGGCCTAAAAATAGCTCAAGGCGCAGCTATGATGACGGATACAAAATTTACTTATGAGATTTTAGGAAGTGCTTGGCCAGGACATTTTAACAAACCAATTGCCGAATCAGTCTATGGAAACATCAGAAGAGTAGGTTTACCCAAATGGTCTGATGATGATATGCTTTTAGCCAAGGCATCACAGAAAGAGTTGGGAGCTCCCAAGATTGAGGGTTTGGCCATGAAACTCGATACCGTAGCAGAGCCTGTCTTTTCTGCCTCAATTGTTCGTCAAGCAGGTTCAGACGACATTGCTGATATTTCATGGGCGTTACCCACGGTGGTTTTGCGTTATCCTGCCAATATGCCAGGAATGCCAGGACATCATTGGGCAAATGCTATCACCATGGCAACGCCAATTGCCCACAAAGGTTGTACAGCAGGGGCAAAAGTGGAGGCATTGACTATATTGGATATGCTTATGAAACCAGAAGTAATTAAAAATGCGTGGGAATATTATAATAAAGAACAGACCAAAGAAATTAAATATACTCCCCTGATTTCGATGACGGACAAACCTGCTATTCATCTTAATAAAGAAATTATGGAGAAATTCAGACCCCAAATGAGTAAACTATATTACGACCCAACAAAATACAAAAGCTATCTTGAACAACTTGGCATTAAATACCCAACGCTTCGAGAAGACCAATTAAAGGAGTTTGGAGAGAAGAAATAAAAAAATACAAAAAGCTCCTGTAATTAGTAAAACAGGAGCTTTTTTAGTGAATTAGATTATTTAAATGATCCCAAAGGCTAAAAAACAGAAGCTTGCAGTCTTCAAAATCACATGAACTTTTAGCAAAAAATATTCTGAAAAGATAACTATTCCTCTGCAATTCATAACGCTAAAGTAAAATTATCAAAAACTCAGCTAAACCATAATTTTCAGCCCTAAAATCCAAGGCATCATCAAGCTCCGCAACCATTCTTACAGTACAAATTGGTTTTGATTGAACAGAATCATTAATATTGTAGGTAGTATTTGGAAAAAATGGTAATTTTCAGAAAAACTATTTAACTGTATAACTGATTTAACCTTTTAACTTAAAATGGAAGAAGAAAAAAGCTTTGGTCGCAAACTAATGAGTTTCTTTATTAAAGAAGATACGACTCATACCCAAACTCAAACTACCACCACACCCACCAAGCCAGGTTCGCCCCCGCAAGTGCAGATACAACAGACTGTAGCAGTGCAGAATGCTGCGGGTACGGGCATAGTGGATAAAAAATTTGTAGATCATTTTGTTTCACTTATTGAAAACTCAAATCTAAAAGGACCTGATTATTTTGAATATATGCAGGCTCTCAAAAGTCTGTCGGGTTTAGGGCTTTCGGAAGACAAACAATATCAAGCAGCTTGGGCAAGTTTTAAAGCAATGGGCGGAGTTACCGATGTAAATGTACTTTCAACCACTGCCAATCAATATATTGGTGTATTGGACAATGACCGTCAAGCGTTCTCAAAAGACGTTGAAGCTGCCATTACCGAAAAAGTAGGAGGTTTGAAAAACGCCTTGAAATCAACCCAAGACGAAAACGAAGCGATGGCAAAGCAAATCATTGATTTACAGAACCGTATCAATGCTAATAACGAAAAAATTAATAAAATTACGGGCGATATCACTGAACAAAGTGCCAAGATTACGACCAATAAAAACAATTACGAAATCACCTATAATTCTTTCGTAGAACAAATAAAAGGCGATATTGCGAAGATTAAACAGTATTTGAGTTAAGAAAATTAGAAAATGAGAACAGAATATAAAATTCTAATTGGTTTATTTCTCCTTTCTGTTTTAACAATAACAATTGGAGCGTTATTCAAAATTCTTCATTGGAATGGAGGAAATAATTTACTGTTTATCGGCATGATTTGTCAAATATCAATAGTTTTATTTGGCATTGTTTTGGTATTCAAAAAACTTATATCTTAGGTAAATTCAATCGGGTAACTAATAACAGATAACAAATAACCAAAGAAAATGGCAGCAGACTTATCACAAATCGGAGGGGAAGGACCTCAAAAATCATTTTGGAGCAAACCAGAAGGCATTACTTCATTACTTTTTTTAGCCGCAGCGGGTGCTTTTGGGCTTTATTATTTCAACATTATCGTTGAATTTCTGATAAAAGTTACTTCAAATACCCTTTACTTGGCAGGACTTTTAGCGGTTTTGGGCTTCCTGATTTTCTTGGTAACGAGCCGAGATGTCAGAACCGCTGTATTCTTTTTATTCAAAACCATGATGCGTAAAATCACGGGCTTAGTTATTCAACTTGACCCTATTGCCATTATGAAAATCTATATTTCTGATTTGAGAGAAAAGAAAGAAAAAATGTCGGGTCAGATTGATATTTTAGCGGGTCAATTAGTAAAATTGAACAAAAAAATTAATGAAAATAACGATAACATCAAAGCAAAATTTGCCGAAGCCAACAAAGCAAATTCCATGACCGACAAACCTGGAATGAAAGAATCAGCACAACTCGCCACTATTGAAGGGGCAGGTTTGCAGGAGATGAACGAAAAACTATTGCCTTTGCAACGCAACATGAAAACGGTCTTGGGTTTTATGGAAAAAGTATCATCATCAGCTGATTATATTATTAAAGAAACCGAGATTAAAGTAAAATTGAAAGAAGCTGAATATGAGATAGTTAAAGCATCTTCAAATGCTTTGAAAACTGCCATCAGCATATTCAAAGGTAATCCAGACAAGAAGTTTTATTTTGATGAATCAATGGAATACATCCAAGATGATATGAGTAAAAAACTGGGAGAAATGAAACGTGCGATGGATTATTCAATGGATTTTATCAATTCAGTAGATATTCAAAACGGCATCCTGACCGACAAAGGACAACAAATGTTAGATGCCTACAACAACGGCGAATTTAATCTAATTACCTTAGATGCTCCCGCCGCCGAAAAAACCAAAACCATAGAATTAAATCCTCCGAAGGATTCAAATTATAAGGGTTTGTTGGATTAGAAAATACAAAAGCCGTTCCAAATTAAATGGAACGGCTTTTTTGCGAATATCAAAATTCGAAAACCGGACATCGTCTAATACCCTCCTCTAAACTTATAAGTATCCGCCACCTTCTTAATTGCTACAATATAAGCTGCAATTCTCATCGGCACTTTATACTGTTGCGAAGTCAAGAAAACCTTATCAAAGGCATCTTTCATAATTCTATCCGAACGACGATTGATTCTGTCCAAATTCCATTTATAGCCCATACGGTTTTGTACCCACTCGAAATACGAAACCGTTACACCTCCCGCATTCGCCAAAATATCAGGCACAACTAATATTCCCTTGTCATTAATCACATCATCTGCCGAAGCCGAAGTGGGTCCATTTGCCCCTTCCACAATCATTTTTGCCTGAATATATTGAGCATTTTCATGATTGATGACATCTTCTTTTGCCGCAGGAACCAACACATCCACATCCAACATCAAAAGTTCTTCATTAGAAATTTTCTCAGCCCCAGGGAAATTCTCAAGAGTGCCTTTATTCAAATCACGGAACTTCATAGCTCCTTCAATATCAATCCCTTTTTCATTATAATATGCCCCAGAAATGTCAGAAATGGCTTTTATCATCACACCACGCTCATGTAGGAGAGCCGCAGCGTGCGATCCTACATTGCCAAATCCCTGCACGGCAGCCGTTGATTTATAAGGATTAATCTTCATTTTATCCATTCCCGCCATAGCTGAAACCATCACACCACGCCCTGTTGCTTCAGTACGTCCTAACGAACCACCCAATACCAAAGGCTTGCCCGTAACCACAGCGTTTACAGTCATACCTTTTGCTTTAGAATATTCGTCCATCAACCAAGCCATTTCTCTGGGACCCGTTCCCATATCAGGAGCAGGAATATCACGATCAGGACCAAATACATCCAACATCGCCACCGTATAAGCACGCATTAAACGCTCCATTTCACCCGCCGACATCTCACGTGGATTGCAAGCAATACCGCCTTTTGCTCCACCATAAGGAATATCAACCACAGCACATTTCCAAGTCATCCAAGCCGCCAAGGCTCTAATTTCATCCAAATTCACATCGGGATCGAAGCGAATTCCGCCTTTTCCTGGTCCCAAAATATTAGAATGTAATACCCGATGCCCCTCGAAAACACGAATAGAACCATCGTCCATAGTGATAGGAAGCCCCACAGTAACTTGGCGAGCGGGTACTTTCAAGATATAATACATTTCGTCGGAGATGCCCAAAAGTTCAACAGCTTTGTCGAAACGTTGCATCATAGATTCCAGCGGATTCTCTTTGTCCTTAATCGGAGCAGGTTCAATATATGTCATTTTTGCTATTCATAGTGAACGAATTTTACAGTGAACGGTAAAAGGTAAATGGTTCACGGTGAAAAGGAACACCATAAGTTTTGTTGATGATAAATGAGACACATTAAACAGATAAGTAGCGTATTTCAAGTATAATTTTTTGATGATTTGTGAATAATAGTTATCATCTGTTTTGTTGAAACCGTTTACCCTTCACCGTTCGCCGTGTACCTTATTGTGCAAATTTACTACCCTTGCAACGAAAAAATCAAGTCATTCGTTTATGAGTATAAATACTTGATTTTCAACTGAAACACATAAATTTGAGGTGAATATGAAATTCACATTTTAACTTTATGGTATAAACATCATTTTACCAAATAATCATTGGCAAAAAGTCAAAATTAAAGAATTGTAAAATTATAAAAAAATTTAATTTATTCTTGAAATATTTCTATTTCAAGAAAAATGAAATTATCTTTGCAGAACTTTTCAGCCTAAAAAGCTATTTTACTGTTTTGAAAGGCAAAAAAATACCGCCATCATCCTTATACATGAACCCATAAACCCCTATTCAAAGAAATGGAGACATTAGTAGAACAAAAAACCAGATATTCAAGCGAAGAGCTTAAAGAATTTGAAGTGCTAATCACAGGGAAATTAGAGGATATTCGTGCGGAATTAAATTACATTCGTGAGGCATTGCACAAACGCAATGACACAGGCACAGATACAACAGCAGGAAGTTCAAAGCTAATGGAAGATGGAGCAGATAGCTCCGAAAAAGAAAGTATGAATCAATTAGCAGCACGTTTATTTAAATTTTCTCAACAATTAGAGAATGCTTTGATTCGTATAAAAAATGGCACGTATGGAGTATGTATTGACACTGGGAAATTAATTCCAAAGGAGCGGTTAAGAGCTGTACCTCACACGCAACAGACGATTGAAGCAAAGTTGATGAAACAGAAGTAGGTTTATTCATTAAATTCCCTGTAAGTTGTGGAACGTCATAAGTTTGAGTATGTCATGTAACATTGAGTTGAATAATTTTTTTGTTCTGCTTTGGTAAGTAAAATGGTGTATTAAACTTTTTAACATCAGAACATACTAAATTTTATAGCGAATAACAAATTTGTCAAATCATAAACTTAGATTCAGTCTTTGCAGTACTTATTGAAATAGTTGATTAGTACGAAAATAGATATTTATAAAAAAATTTATTAAGATTTGACAACTTTTAAAAGTTGTCAAATCTTAATAAATTCCCTCCTACTTCTTCTCCTCAAACCCACTCTCTTCAAACCACTCCTCAAACTCCCCAGGCGAAGAAATTGCTGATGGAATTGCCAATCTTTTTGAACGTCTTTCGGGGGCTTTAATCTCAAAATTTTGTTCTGATTTTATACCGTTAGCATTCTCGAAAGTGATTTTGTATTTACCTGCTTTTGCGTAATAGAATTTATCTTCGCCTTCCTCTACTTTGATGGCTTTATCGTCTTTTTTCTTAATGTCATTAAGATATTTTTCATAGTCTTTTGCAATCGCTGAATTAATAGTATAATCCCAATTCACTATGTTTATTCCTGCTTCGCTATCATCAGTCATTTCTTTCAAAATCAAGCCTTTATCGGTTGAAATACTGACCTTTGTTTTGCCCGAGTTCTTGGTAAAATACGAAATTGGATATTCTCTTTTCTCAGGTTCGTCATACTTGCGAGAAGCATCAACTCTGCCCCAACGTGGATTGAAGTTAATAGGCTTCATCATAAATAAATGTAAATCTTTATTCATCAATGAATCCGTTAATTGTTGTACAAGGCTAACGTCAGCAATATAAATTGAACGGCCATGTGTACCCACAACTAACTCATTATCACGGGGGTGTACGATTAAATCATGGACAGGAACAGAAGGCATATCACCCGACATTCTCATAAACGACTTTCCTTGATTTACGGAAATATACAAACTGTGGTCTGTGCCAACGTACAATAAATTTGGGTTCTTAGGATCTTCTTTAATGACATTCACGGGTTCGGCGGGGAGGTCTTCGCCAATCTTTTGCCAAGTTGTTCCGTAGTCGGTTGAGCGATAAACATAGCTGTTGAAATGGTCATCTCTATACCCGTTCAGCGAGGCATACACTGTGCCTTCGTTATGATTGGAAGCACTGACTCTGCTCACCCACAGATTCTGTGGTAAACCGTCCGAGACTTTCGTCCAAGTATAGCCCCCATCTTTTGAGATATGAATAAAACCATCGTCCGTTCCTACGTACAAAAGCCCAAATTTTAGGGGAGATTCGTCTATAGTTGAGAGCGTTCCGAAAGGCACATCGCCTTCTTTGCCACCCTTGGTCAAATCCCCTGAAAGTGCTTTCCAAGTGTCGCCTTTATCCAAACTTCTAAAAAAACGATTTCCTCCAAAATAGACTACATCTTGATTATGTTTTGAGAGTAAAATTGGGCTTTGCCAGTTGAAACGATTTTTCATATCGCCAACTTCTTGGGGCATTTGCAAGAATTTTTGCGAACCGTTTGCCGTATTTAATTTAAAATAATTTCCGAACTGAAAACCCGTATAAACCGTCTGATTATCACGGGTATCCACGGCAACTTGCATACCGTCGCCGCCCATAATTCTTTTGAAAGGATAGGCTCCACTATCATACCAATCGAAGTCAGGTTTGTTCGTTGAAGGTCCAAACCATACGCCATTATCCTGCAATCCACCATAGACATTATACGGTTTTGCCATATCGACTTGCACGGCATAAAACTGTCCAACTGCGGGCGTATTAGCTTTAAACCAGGTTTTTCCATCGTCATATGTGATGTTTATTCCACCATCGTTACCTAAAATTTGGTGTTTTGAATTGGTAGGATTTATCCAAACAAAATGGTGATCGGCATGAACATTATCTGCTTTCATTGATTGAAAAGTCTTTCCTCCATCTTCCGATTTAATGATTTGAAATCCTGGAATTACAATTTTATCGGCATTATCGGGGGCAACGAAAACCGTCCCGAAATAATAGCCATACGTATTGAAAACCCAATCAAGATAGTCTTTGTGAGTACGTTTCCAAGATTTTCCACCATCTTCCGAACGATACACTTCTGCCCCCGTGATGGGCGTATCGAACAAATCATCATTAGCATTTTCAGTATATTTTACAATGTCCAAAACCTGAATTTTTCCTGATTTCACATCTGCTTTCAAACTTTTAGCAGTATATTTTTCTGGAAAACGTTTTTCATCTAAATATTCCGAAATCTGATTATCGTTCAAAGCCAAAAATTGTTCAGCGTTCATAGCTCGTAACTTTTTGGCAGTCAGCACATTATCGTCTTCCTTTTTCTTTCCATCATCAGGGCGATTCTTTTGGTTATCCAAAATGGCATAGACAATGTTGGGGTTTTTCGGAGAAATACCAACCCCCACACGTCCATTGCCATCACCCTGCGGGAAGCCAGAACCTTCACCCGTAATCAATGCCCAAGACTCTCCTCCATTGGTTGATTTATACACGCCTGTAGTCTTGCCAGATTCCACAAAATTCCATGCAGAACGCTTTTTATGCCACATTCCAGCATATAAAATTTGCGGGTTCGAGGGGTCAATACTCATATCAACACCGCCCGTATTTTCATCCACAAAAAGCGTTTGTTTCCATGTTTTGCCGCCATCAGTAGTTTTATAAATTCCCCGTTCTTTATTGGGCGAATAAAGTCTCCCCAAAGCCGCAACCCAAACTGTATTGGGGTCGGTTGGGTGCAAAACTACTTTGCCGATATGCTGGGTTTCAGCCAAACCTTTGTGTTGCCAAGTCTTGCCTCCGTCTTCACTTTTATACATACCAACACCAGCATAAGACGAGCGAGAAGAATTAGCTTCGCCCGTGCCAACCCAGATAGTTTTGCCATTAGTTTTCCAGTCCACCGCCACATCGCCAAGGGTCATAACTGCCTCATTATCAAATAGTGGAGAGAAACTAATGCCATTATTTTCAGTTTTCCAAAGCCCGCCCGAAGCATAAGCTACAAAGAACTGTGTTGGATTTTGATTGTTGACATCCACATCAACCACTCGCCCCGACATAACTGTTGGACCAACGGAACGGAACTTTACATTATTGACTAATGATTTGGTTTCCAAAGCCTTACGAATTTCAAGGGCTTTGAAACGGTCAGTGGAATTAGTAACGTTGAGTTGTTGAATTGTTGAATTGTTGATGGGTTGTTGAGTGGACTTTTTCTTTTGGGCATTTGCTGAAAAAGTAAATACCAAGGCAAAAAGTAATAAATATTGTTTTTTCATTTCGTGGGAATTTAGGTTGATGATTTTACGTAAAGATAGAATATTTTAAGGAAATATAGATGCGGTTTTTTAGGTTGAAAATTATTACCACTAAGGCATATAAAAAACCTCTACAAGTGGAACTGAAATGGGTGAATTATCGGGATTGACTTCCATAACATCCGCCATAAAATCCCACCATTTTTTTACGATAGGATTTTGGGCTAAATCTTGTGAACCGCCTTCGCCAAATACTTTCTGAAAAGCAAAAAGCGTGTTGGTTTCTTCGTCCAAAAAAATAGAATATTCACTTACGCCAGCCTCTTTCAGCAAGGTTTTAAGCTCTGCCCAAATTTCATCATGACGTTTGATGTATACTGCCTTTTGCCCAGCATTAAGTTTCATTTTAAAAGCTAATCTGTTCATTGGTGAATGGTTATGTTAGATAAAATTAGAATTTGATTTGCACAAATACTAAAACAAAAAATACGCAATTTGCTTTTAGAATTACTGCCTTAACTAATTATCAATAAAAAGCAAAAACAAAAAATCTTCTACTATATTATGTTAAAATTCATAATATAATAGAAGATTTTTATTTGAATATTATGCACTTACACTACTGCAAAGTGCTGTACCACAGGGGCTTTATCAAAATATGGGCCAATTATTATTCTCCATCTTTGGAATAAAGCAGAGGTTCTGAATCCTAAGGTATGGTCTTCCAAGGTTTCCCAAGTTATCAATAAAACATAGCGATTTGGTTGTTCTATACATTTCTTAAATTCATGTTTTATATAACCTTTTGCCGTTACTAAAACCTCCTGAGCTTGTATTAAAGCAGCTTCAAACTCCTCGTTTTTCTTTGGCTTGATATCTATCGTTGCAAGTTCTAAAATCATATTTTTATTTTTTGGTTATCACAAATGGAACAAATTATTCCTAATCAATCTACTACTAATTTTCTTAAATAACACGCTAAAATTTCTAACCTCCCTAACATTCCTATGGGGTCACAAAATTTCTACCCTTACTAACATTGCTATGTGGTCACTAATCTACTTCAATCACCACACCCGCAGTTTTTGGGTGAGCCACGCAGGTCAGTATATATCCTTGTTTTACTTCTTTTTCAGTCAAGCCATCTTCATCATCCATTAACACTTCTCCTGATATACACTTTCCCATACAAGCTGTACACATACCTGCTTGGCAAGAGTACGGAAGGTCAATATCATCACGCAAGGCTGCTTCCAGAATAGTCTCATGCGGTTTAACAACTACTTGATAATCAGTTCCTTCATATTGAATAGTAACAGTTTGTTCCTTCAAAGAACCATCATCATCTTCTTCGGTATGTTCTACAATACCAGTTCCAAAATGCTCTTGATGAATGTTATCAATTGGTACATTAAAGATTTTTAAGGCAGATTCTACCTCTTGCATCATGCCTTCTGGTCCGCATAAAAAGTATTCAGCTTTGGCAATATCAATGGCAAATTCTTGCTTCAAAAATATAACTGCCGAAGCTTGATGAATGCGAGTTTTATAGCCCGTCCATGTGTAGGTAGGTCTGCTTAAAACGTGCAGTACTCTAAAACGCCCTTCGTATTTTTGTTCTAATTCTAATAACTGATTTTTGAAAATAATACTATCTTCATCTCTCGAACCATAGACCAGATATACCTTCGTATTTTGCTCAACGGGCAAAACCGATTTGATAATTGACATCAAAGGCGTAATGCCCGAACCTCCACCAAAAAGCACAATAGTACGTTCCTTAGTTGGACTTGGCTCTACCACAAAATGCCCCATCGGTTCCATCATTTCGATGGCATCACCCACTTTCACATGATCACACAAATAGTTAGAAACC
>JANPIG010001031.1:0-9558 GCA_031424875.1 Cytophagales bacterium | reverse complement strand
CTTTGAGTATTTGCAGAATAATTATGATAAAAATATTACACTCGAGGAGATTTCTAAGTTGGTAGGAATGACCGAAGTTTCATTTAGTAGATTTATTAAAAAGAGGACTGGTAAAACTTTTATTGATAGTTTGAACGAAATCAGAATTGGTCATGCCTCTCGCTTATTGATTGATACTACCCACACTATTGCCGAAATTTCTTATCAAACAGGGTTCAATAATTTATCGTATTTCAATCGGATTTTCAAAGCTCGAAATCATACAACACCTAAGGAGTTTAGGGAAAATTATTCTGGAACAAGAACTTTTATTTAATAAATGTTAAAAACGAACCCCACCAAAATCTCAGTGTAAATGAAACTTTTTATACCACTTATTTTAATGAGCAATTTGTTTTTTCTGTCTTGTCATAAACCAGAAGAAGCAAAAACCCTTTTTACCAAATTGCCTGCTGATAGCACGGGAATCACCTTTTCTAATCGTATTATTGAGACCAATGCCAGAAATGTTCTCAATTTTGAGTACCTCTATAATGGCGGAGGCGTTGCCCTCGGAGACTTCAATAATGATAATTTAGTGGATGTATATTTTACGGGAAATCAGGTTGAAAATCAATTATACTTAAACAAAGGAATCAGGAAAGATTCTTCTTTAAAGTTTGAAAATATAACCGAAAAAAGCGGTGCTACGGGCGAAGGGCGTTGGTGTACGGGAGTAGCTTTGGTAGATATTAATAATGATAAATTATTGGATATTTACGTGTGTGCTTCTGTGAGCAAAATGGCAGATAGATTGGCAAATATGCTATATATCAATCAAGGAGTGGATAAAAATGGCATACCTACTTTCAAGGATATGGCAAAGGAATACGGCATTGCAGATACTACGCATACCACCAATGCTGCCTTTTTTGACTATGATAATGATGGAGATTTAGACCTTTATCTTTTAGTGAATGAGATGGAAAAAGTCCGATATCCCAACAAATATGTTAATAAGGTAGTAGATGGCACTTCCAGAAGGACGGACAGATTGTATCGTAACGATGGGGGACATTTTACCAACATTTCAAAGCAAGCAGGCATTGTGATTGAAGGCTATGGTTTGGGTGTAAATATTACCGACATTAATCGTGATGGCTGGAAGGATATTTATATAACTAACGATTTTCTATCGGATGATTTGTTATATATTAATAATAAGAATGGCAACGGTTCGTCTCCACAATTTACCGACCAATCCGCTGCCTATTTTAAGCATACTTCCTACTCAGCCATGGGCAACGATGTGGAGGATTTGAATAATGATGGTTTAGTAGATATTTTAGCCTTGGACATGGCTCCTGCTGATAATTATCGAAAGAAAATGATGATTCCCCCTAATAATTATTCGACGTATCAAAACAATGAAAAGTTTCATTATAATTACCAATTTTCACGCAATACCTTGCAAGTAAATCAGGGGAATAATCCTAAAACAGGTAAACCTACTTTTAGTGAAATAGGACTATTGTCAGGCATTGCCGAAACTGATTGGAGTTGGACACCCATGGTTACAGACTTTGATAATGATGGTTTTCGAGACATTATTATTTCAAATGGTTTTCCGAAAGACGTTACCGACCATGACTATTTGATATATCGTTACCAAACCGCCGTAGGGCTTCAGTTGCCTTTGGATACGCTTTTAAGCTACATTCCTTCGGTGAAAGCAGTGAACTACGCTTTCAAAAATAAAGGAAATAAATCGTTACCTCAATTTGAAAATGTTAGTAAGTCTTGGGGAATGGATACGCCCAGTTTTTCAAATGGAGCCGCTTATGCTGATTTAGACAATGATGGAGATTTAGATTATGTGGTGAACAATATCAATGACTCGGCTTTTGTATATCGGAATAATGCTATTCAACAGAAACCTACTGAAAGTCATTTTTTGAGAGTAAAATGTAAAGGTTTAGCCAATAATATTAATGGAATTGGGGCCTTTATTGATATTTCCTATAATCATGGTGATAAACAAGTTTATGAAAATACGCCCTATAGAGGATACCTTTCAACCATTGAAAATGTAGCTCATTTTGGCTTGGGAAAAAACACTATTATCGAGGAAGTGAAGGTTACTTGGCAGAGTGGCAAAGTGAGTACTTTTACCAACGTAAAAGCCAATCAGACCTTAGTGGTTGATGAAAACACAGCGGTATTAAACACTCAATCGATAAATAGTCAAATGGCTCTATTTCAAGATATTACGGGACAATTAGGCTTTGATTTTATTCATCAAGAAAATGATGCGATTGATTTTAATATTCAAAAATTATTGCCGCATAAACTTTCCCAATATGGACCTGCCATTGCCGTGGGCGATGTAAATGGCGATGGTTTGGAAGATGCTTTTATTGGAGGAGCTGCCTATCATAAAGGTACTTTTTTACTGCAAAATAAACAGGGGAAATTTACTAAATCCGATTTAATTAAAGGAGAAATTGACTCTACAAAATATGCAGAAGATACAGGTGTTTTGCTATTTGATGCCGACCGAGATAATGACCTTGATTTATACATTGTGAGTGGGAGTAACGAATCACCCGTGGGGTTATATATGTATCAGGATAGGTTTTTTGAAAATGATGGTAAAGGTAATTTTACGGAAAATACAAAGGCTTTGCCGACATTTTTAAAGAGCGGTTCGTGCGTAAAAGCGGTTGACTTTGACCGTGATGGCGACCTCGACCTTTTTGTGGGTGGAAGAGTAGAAGTAAATGCTTACCCCAAGGCAGTTAATAGTTATGTGCTGAGAAATGATAGTAAAAATGGCGTTAAATTTACCAATATTACCCCCCAAATTGCCCCTGATTTGCAAAATATAGGTTTGGTGTGTGATGCGCTTTGGACGGATTATGACAACGACGGATGGCAAGATTTAATAGTGGCTGGTGAATGGATGCCGATAACAATTTTAAAAAATAAGCAAGGAAAAAAATTAGAACGTATTGAAAGCGCTGAATTGAGTTCGCAAATTGGTTTTTGGAATAGTATTACCGCTGGAGACTTTGACAATGATGGCGATACGGATTATATCACTGGAAATCAGGGTATTAACACGATGAATAAAGTTTCAGATGAATTTCCGATGACGGTTTATGGCAAAGATTTCAATTCCGACGGTTTATATGATGCTATTCCAACGGTATTTTTTCCTGATGCTGAACAGAATCGCCATGAAGTTCCCTTTCACGTTCGGGATGATTTGATTAAACAAATGACTGTTCTTAAAGAGAAATTTGACAATTACAAAAAGTATGCTTCCACCGATATCAAAGGTGTTTTATCAGATAATGATTTTAAAGATGCCTTAATTTTGAAGGCTAACAACATGAATACCAGCTATATAGAAAATTTAGGAGGAGGTAAGTTTACGATAAAACCTTTACCCATTCAGGCACAAACGGCACCCATTTTTGGAATGTTGGTTGAAGATTTTGATATAGATGGAAATCTTGATGTACTGATGGTGGGCAATGATTTCGGCAATGAGGTGTCAGTAGGTCGCTTAGATGCGTTCAATGGTCTATTGTTAACTGGTAATGGCAAAGGAAGTTTTCAACCACAGAATCTTTCTAAAAGTGCTTTCTGGGTAGGAGGGGATGCCAAAGGTTTAGTCAGGATTACCAATGCTACAGGAAATCCGTTGATGATGGCAACTCAAAATAGGGGAGAGCTAAAAACTTTCAATATGAATAATAATATTATGACAAAAGCCTTAAAAATCAACGATGTAGCAGTTATTGAATTGCTTAACAATGGCAAAAAACGAAAAACGGAACTCTATTACGGAAATTCGTTTCTATCACAATCATCCAGAAGTATTTTGCTTACACCCCATATAAAATCTGTAGAAATAATTGATTCTCAAGGGAAAAAGCGAAGGTTATAAATGTAGTAAAAGACTTTCCGAAAGTTCTATTACCCCCAATGGATATTGTTTCGGAAAGTCCTGCTTGTACTAAAACTTCCCGAAAGTTATTTTTGCTTTCGGGAAGTAAAGTTTACACCAGATATTACACGGGAATCTAAAACATCTCTTTCAAAGCTGCCCAAAGCAATTTTTTCTTAGGAACATCATTTTGTAAATCTGAAAGTGAAACGCCTGACAGAAACTTTATGCCTTTACTTTCCAAAATTTGATAAGGTGTTAAGCGAAGCATTAGATTTACTTCCGACATCATAACTCCAAAGCTAATTAGTTGGCTGACAGACTTTTGAGTAAAAATATGGCTTAAGTTTAAGTCTTTATTCTTACTCATTTCAATGATTTCAACAGTGTGTAAAGTTAATTGAACTGCCCCTAAAATTTTCTCTAACAGGTCTGCATCCACAGGATTCAATTCATGAACTAAAATGACCACTTTGTGCTTTGGTCGGTACAAAGAGGGTATGATTGGTGAGACTACTACAGGCAAGGAGTTCAATCCGTGGTCAGTGTCTCCATTGACCACATCTTTTATCAAAAAAATATCTTCTCCTGCTAATAATTGTTGCAGCGCAAACGTGTTCATTTCCATTATTTCAGACAAAATTTAATGACAAATTTTAAACAATCTTCGGGTTCTTCAACCATTCCCATGTGAGCCACATCATTCAAAATTGAAGATGAAAAATACTTGGGCATCATAATCTGAGATTTGGCATCTTCGGGCGATACACTTTTATCCATTTCTCCAATAATAAACATCACCTGACACTTCAATGATTTCAATACTTGACGGCGGTCGGGACGGTCTCTCATCGCTTGCATTCCTGCCATTAAGGCCTCTTTGGGCAGTTTTGAGGCGTATTCGATATGCTTTTCAATGATTTCGGGATGATGTTTTTGAAAATCTTCTGCGTATAAATTAGGCGTTGAAGTTTTGATAAATGCTTCCGCACCGTGTTTATCAATAAACTCAATATTCTTGGTTCGAGCCGCTTTTTTTTCATCCGAATCAGCAAAAGATGTTGAATGAAAAAGTCCTAAACCTATTAGCATTTGAGGGTATTTTTCAGCAAATGCCAACGCAATGTAGCCTCCCATAGAATGACCCACCATTACACACTTCTCAAAACCTTTAGAAACGATTTGCTGATGCACAAAATCGGCATAATCCTCCATGGCTTTAAGGTTACTCAACTGAGCGTAATCTGGCGTGATAATATAAAAGTCCTTTTGCAAAAAAGGGACAAATCCACTCCAAACGGAAGAGTCTTCTCCAAATCCGTGTAATAAAACGACTGCTTTTTTCATAATTTAATGTGTAAATGAATGTGGACAAAAGTCTAAAACCTTTTCTCTATCTTTTTTCTCTAAAATCTATTTTCTTTTTTCTAAAACCATAAAACGTCCCCAAGCCAATAAACATTCCCACAAAGAAAATTAGACTTATTTCTTGATTGTAATAAATGATAGCAATCATACACATCATGGATAATACAAAGGCAATTATTGGGAAAAATGGGTAAAATGGAGCTTTGAAAGGGCGTTCTAATTGTGGTTCTTTTTTGCGAAGTATCAACAAACTTAACATACTAATTCCATACATTACAATGGCACCCAAAACCGAAAGAATAATAATTTGGTCGGTTGTTCCAGAAAAAATAGCGATAAAACCAACGAATCCTCCCACGATTAAAGCCCAATGAGGCGTCTGAAAACGTTGGTTCACTTGGGCTAAAAATTTGGGCAAATACTCAGCCCTTGCCAGCGCATACACCTGTCTGGAATATCCGAGTGTATTGCAATGAAAAGAAGCAATCAGTCCGAATAAGCCCAAACTGGTGAAGGCTTTTGTCCATGAACTATTATTGCCCAAAGCCATCGACAGGGCTTCGGGAAGGGGATAATCTATTTCACTCAAACGCCGCCAATCGCCCACACCAGCACTCAAAATCATGATACCCAATGCTAATAAAACTAGCGTAATAATGCTCGAAATATAAGCTTTGGGAATAGTAGTTTTTGGATTTTTTACCTCCTCTGCCACCATGGCCACCCCTTCAATTGCCACAAAAAACCAAACCGCAAAAGGAATTCCAGCAAAGACCCCTCCCACTGAAATAGTAGGAGGATTATGAGCTACAAAATTCTCTATTTTGAAATACGGAAAAATGATAGCCATAAAAACTACCAATTCTATGACTGATAAAATGGTTACGATTAATGAAAAACGAGCGGATTCTTTTATGCCAAAAATATTGAGGGTAATAAATACAAAGTAGGCAGTAATGGCCGTGGGGATAATGGGAATAAGTGGGTTTAAAAAGTGGGCATAGCTTCCTAAGGCATAAGCAATGGCGGGCGGGGCAAGGATAAAATCAACTAATGTGGCGAATCCTGCTATGAAACCACCCAACGAACCAAAGGCACGATTGGCATATTCAAAAGCCCCACCTGCGTCTGGAATAGCGGCCGTAAGTTCGGTATAAGAGAAAATAAAAGTAACGTACATCACCGTTACGAGAAGGGTGGAAATCAAAAACCCAATTGTTCCAGACGAAGCCCAGCCATAATTCCAACCAAAATATTCACCCGAAATAACCAAGCCCACCGCTATTGACCATAGCTGTATAGTATTAATAACTTTTTTGAGTTGAGGAGTGGAATCAGGAGGTTTGGACATTAATTGATTTTATATTTTTGCTTGATTTTACAAATATAAGCAATGAATAGGAATGTCTCTCACTTCACCAATTCCCCAAGCGATTTCCATTGTCCGTCAAAAGCCCAATCAAGCGAAATTGTTTTAGCAGCAATCGGAAAATTATTGGCGTGCCAAGCATAATCTCCGCCTTTTCTATGACAGTTTTGGAAATAAACTCGATGCCCCCATTGCGGTTCTGGGCTGGAAGACACATGATAGATTGGAACATCAGCCATATTTTCATCAAACTTACAATCAAGCAAATAAAACTGGGCAGGGCGGTGATAACGTCCTAATTTATAGCCTTTATCCCCTTCAAAAGTACAATTTTTTAATACTGTTTTGGAGGTTTCATGATTTGTGCCATCGTGCCAGATGGCGGCGTTCATGTTGTGGCAAATGAATCGACAGTTTTCTGCCCATGCCCATCCTCTCGGACAATAAAAATCTACGTGTCCTTCCATAGTACAGTTCTTGAAATAATACAAACCTCCCTCTACATCCCAAGGGCTAACTGTATCACCTCCACCAGCGATAAAGGTACAGTTTTTAAATACTAATCTTGTCCCGCCAGGCATGGAGCGAAAAGCAAATTGATGCCCATCTTTACGAACGATTTTTGTTCCTTCCGTTTCATTTTTTTCACGAGGCAAAGCGTATCGGTCTTTGGCAGTAGCACCTGCTTTCCCTGATTCATTTACGCAAAAAATGGTAGTATCACCTTTAGCTTTTAGTCCGTAATCATTAATGATACTCAGTTTTTCAAAGACTAAATCATGGCCCTTTACGTTGACAGTTGCTGCACCATAGTCGTCGGGGTTAGCACAACGCCATTCATCACGGGGCAATGTGATAGAAATAATTACTCCTTTTTCGCTTTCTCCTTTTAAGCAAATGAATGATTTTTCAAGGTATATTTTTTCGTTATAAATTCCATTTTTAATGTAGATTGTTCGCATTTTAGTAGAAAAAGTATCTAAACTATTGATGGCATCTTGAATGCTTCGGAAAGTTCCCTTACCATGTTTAGCTACTATAATTTTCTGAGAAATTGCAGCGTACGATAGGGTGGTGAAAAGGATAATTGATAGAAAAATTTTAAGGATATTTGACATGGTATTATTTGAATATTTATAAATTATTAAAATCAATTGCCGATTTTTTTTAACCATTTTGGATAATCTTTTTCTATTAAATTCCTTGGCCACGTTCCGTAATAAGCATAGCCCACTCTTCGTTCATTTTCAATTTCAGCCAAACTGTTTTTAACAACGCTGTTTCTTCCCGCAAAGAAAGGTTTATTGGTTTCTAAATCATAAAACCTTGCCCAAAGGGTTGACTTAGGGTCTGGAACTATGATTCTGTCTCTACCCTTTGGTTGAGACGGGTCTTTTATGTCTTGGATTTTCAACCCCACAATTTTTACGGACTCTAACCAAGCTATTGCTGAATTAATGGCTTGCTTTATTTCTGGCGAAGGCTTATCAATCATCATTAAAAATTTGATAATTTCTACGCTTTCATTTCCCGAAAGAGAAGGCAATTCAAACATTCTTGCTTTAACAGGTTTGAGGGTATTGCGGTCGTGCTGGGCACACCAAGCCGTCAATTTACCATTTTGGAGTACTTGTGTTTTAAGGATACAATTGATTCCATTTTCTAAGGCTTTTTTGGTAGCTGGTATCAAAGTTTTATTCACTGCTTGAAAGCCATTGGTACCTTCTGAAACATTTTTCATTATGTACAATACGTCAATCATGGCGTTGTCATTATAAGTAATATGCTTATGATAGCCACTCGTATCTGGGAAAAATTGCCCCCATCCTCCTGCTTCATTTTGGGCTTTTAACAAATATCTAATTCCATTTTCAGCCGCTTTGATATAAGATGGGTTTTGGGTCTTCTGAAAAGCATCGACTAAACCATTGATTTCACGGGTGGTAGCTTTATCGTCAATGGTGGCATCCAAGAAATCTTTTTCAGCCAATAAACTGCTAATTAACGATTGTGAAAGCATTTTTTGGTAATCAATCGGATCGCCCTTGGGTTGTGGAAACCCGCCATTATTTCGTTGATAAATTAGCATCCGTTCTGCCACAGAATCTTTTGGATAAAGTGTTGAGGTTGTGCCTGTATTTTGTGCTTTACAGCCTGATAATGAACAAGTTATCCATAATAGAGAAAGTGTAAGGGAATTTTTGAATTTCATAATTTTTACAAATTTTTTGGTTTAGGAAAATTGTAATTTAAACGTACCATGTTTGACTTGGTCGAACTTCCTGAAAGTTATTTCTACTTTCGGGAAGTTAAACGGTCCTCTTATTTTTACAATTACCCTTAACTAACGTAGGCTGGGGTCAAAACCCAGCCTACGTTTAACATAAATTCAGTCTGAAATCAATGATAATTTCAATACCCAGGATTCTGCTTCAATTTTCCTTGATACGAATCTACGGTTGCTTGGTCAAAAGGAAATAATTCACTTTTGCCACTCACAAACAATCTTGCCACTGCTTTATCCAAAGTTACGCCATCAATTACGTTGGTTGTGAGGTGTTGTCCCCAATCCATCCGAGTCCAACCTGTAGGAGCTGTTGTCAAAGTAGTGGATTTATAAAAGGAATTCAAGAACTGAATTTCTTCGCCATTATTTCTCCAAAACATATACCTTGGCACATTGGCAAATGCCCCCGTTCTGTCTCTCATGGCAATAATTTTAGTACGAGTTTCATCAATTTTTTGAGATAATAAATTCCAACGAATTAGATCAAACTTACGGATACCTTCGCTTCCAAATTCTAAATAACGCTCATTCACGATAGCATCAAAGAAGCCAGCTTTGTCGGTTGGGGTTTTGCCAATTCTGCTTTCATTGCCTTTGTAG
>JANPIG010001030.1:0-1357 GCA_031424875.1 Cytophagales bacterium | reverse complement strand
AGTCTGAAACTCGGTCATTATTTCGTGTTTCGTAAACGGGGTATCTTTTATTATCCAATTGAAATAAACCCGAAGGCGACGAAAACGGGCGACCCGTATTATAAGCAAAAGTGAACGCAAAACTATGGTGAGTAGTAGGCTGAATATTAACCATTGCGTTGAAAGTATGCGGTTTATCGTAATTGGAAGGATACCAATTCCCTCCCGCAATTTGCTGTAATTCTGGAAAATCTCCTGTCACTTGTTGTAACGAACGGGCGTAAGTATAACTAATCCAACCATTTAATTCTCCTCGCTTTTTAGTCATCATTAGTTCCAAACCATAAGCCTTTGATGTTCCCGTAACTACTTGTGTTTCAATGGATTTGTTTAACTGTAGATTAGCCCCCGAAATATAATCCAAGACATTTCTGGTATCACGGTAATAGGTCTCGGCAGAGAATTCAAAGATATTTTCTTTAATATTTCTAAAAAAACCTAAAGAAACAAAATCACTAATTTGGGGCTTGATATAGGAGTCAGCCGTTTTCCAACGGGCAGTAGGTAGGGGAGTAGTATTATTAGAAAGCAACTGAATAAATTGTTGCATTCTGTTATAACCAAATTTAAGTGAAGCATTATCGCCAAAGGAATATTTCATAGCAATACGTGGCTCAAATCCTCCGTAGCTTTTTTCAACCGAACCACTTGCAATTTCTTCAGTACCAATTAATGAATTGGCAGTTGGTGGTAAGCCTTCTGCATACTTACGAAATGCGTAAGGGCCATAATTGAAGTATTGAGCATAACGTAAGCCCACCTGTACCGTAAAGCGATCATTAACTTTATATTCATCATCTACGTATCCAGCCAATTCTAAAGATTGCTCATCGGGCAAAATAACCGTTGAAATCCTCGATTTTACATCTTTATTCAAGGTTCCCGGTGAAATATCATAACGAACTCCTGTTACGCCAAAATTAAATTTATGTTTATCAGTTGGGTTATAATCAAAATTGATTTTTAGATTTTTATAATTAATTCTATTAGCTAAATCAATTCGATTTACACTGTCGGGTGCGTAAGTACGAGTTCTGTAATTAGTTGCCACGCCTACTACATCCATACTTAAACGAGGATTAAAATAATGACTCCAACGTCCTGAAAAATTAAGATGGCCGTAGTCAAATTGTGTACGTTTTGCCACTACATTTTCTAAACTAAACAATGAATCTACTTGATAATAATCGTTGCTAACATACGTAGAGAGCGATATAGTATTATTTTTGTTGGGTCGATAAAATATTTTAGTGGCTAAATCATAAAAATTTGCTTTGTTATTTTTAATGTTATCTGGACCAACTAATTTGAACCAAAA
>JANPIG010001029.1:0-5870 GCA_031424875.1 Cytophagales bacterium | reverse complement strand
CCAATGGCTCAAACGGTGGCTTTCGCTCTGTTAGGTGCATTTGTTCTTTCCCTCACCTACATACCCATGATGAGTGCTTTGGTATTAAGTAAAACGGTGAAACATAAACCTAATATCTCGGATAAAATCATGGCAAAGATTGAAAGCGGCTATGAAAATTCGCTAAGCAAAATTTTGAATTTCCCTAAAACTGTCATCTCGGTTGTACTCTTACTTTTTGCAATAGGAATATTTGTTCTTGGCACATTGGGAGGAGAATTTATTCCTGCGTTGGAAGAAGGTGATTTTGCGGTTGATACCAGAGTTTTGACGGGAAGTAATTTAAGTACCACCATCGAAAGCACACAAAAAGCCGCCCATATTCTTAAAACACGTTTTCCCGAAGTTGAAAAAGTTGTTACAAAAATTGGTAGTGGTGAAGTCCCAACTGACCCTATGCCCATGGAAGCCAGCGATTTAATGATTATTTTGAAAGATAAATCGGAATGGACTTCGGCAAAAACATTTAGTGAATTATCCGATAAAATGAGCGTTGCTCTGCAAGATGTGCCAGGGATTACAACAGGATTTCAGTTCCCCGTTCAAATGCGATTTAACGAATTAATGACAGGAGCGAGACAAGATGTTGTACTTAAAATTTTTGGGGAAGATTTAGATACTTTGGCTCTTTACGCTCAACGTTTAGGGAGAATCGTAAGTAGCGTTCAAGGAAGTCAAAACCTTTTTATTGAACCTGTAACGGGTATGCCCCAAATTTTGATTGAATATAACCGTGCAACCATTGCTCAGTATAATTTGAATATTGCCGACATCAATAAAGTTGTGAACACTGCCTTTGCGGGACAGACTACGGGCTTAGTGTTTGAAGGAGAAAAGCGTTTCAATTTAATGGTAAGATTGAATACGGACAAGCGGAAGAATTTAGAAGACGTTCAGAATTTATTGATTCCAACGCCACAAGGTACTCAGATTCCATTAAATCAATTGGCTAAAATTGCTATTAAAAACGGACCTAATCAAATTCAGCGAGAAGATGCAAAACGAAGAATCGTAGTTGGATTCAACGTAAAAGGTAGGGATGTACAAACGATTGTAACGGAATTACAGCAAAAGATTGATGCTAAAATAAAATTTCCAACGGGATATTACATCACTTATGGAGGAGCATTTGAAAACCTGAATGCCGCAAAGCAACGATTGATGATTGCCGTTCCAGTTTCATTAATTTTGATTTTCTTGTTGTTATATTTCGCTTTCAATTCCGTAAAACACGGTTTATTGATTTATACTGCCATCCCACTTTCTGCCATTGGTGGAATTTTCTTCTTGGCTTTGCGTGGAATGCCTTTCAGTATTAGTGCTGGCGTTGGTTTTATCGCCCTTTTCGGGGTGGCAGTTTTGAACGGAATCGTATTAATTGCGGAATTCAATCGCCTGCAAAAAGATGGAATAACTGATTTGAAGACAGTAGTAATTACGGGTGCAAAAGTCCGTCTTCGCCCTGTGATGATGACAGCTTTTGTGGCATCTTTGGGTTTTTTACCAATGGCAATCAGTAACGGTGCTGGTGCAGAAGTACAACGTCCTCTGGCAACCGTAGTGATTGGGGGATTGATGTTGGCGACATTTTTAACACTTTTTGTTCTCCCAATTCTTTACGTCATTTTTGAAAAAATTGGTAATCCAAAACTTGCTACGAAGTCTATTACGGTAATTATAATTTTATCATTACTAAGTGGGTTCAGCACGTCCGCCCAAAATAAAATTACGTTGCAGGACGGAATTGATATGGCATTACGAAATAATTTAACGGTTAAAAATGAGAAGTTAAAATCTGAATATCAGCAAAAACTTATCAAATCATCGTTGAATATTACGCAAGCTAATTTTTCGGCGGAAGTAGGGCAAATAAATAGTATCTATAACGATACTCGCTTCGGAATTGCCCAATCCATCAGTTTTCCAACGGTTTATACCAATCAAAAAAAATTATTGAATGAAGAATGGAAAACGGCAGTTTTAACGATTGCTTTACGTGAAATTGAACTGAAAAGAGCCGTAACGCAGGTTTTTTATACAGTCATTGTTTTTCGTGAAAAGGAAAAATTACTTATTCGAGCAGATAGTATTTATGCCGAGTTTCTCGCTAAGACAAATATACGTTTAGAGAAAGGAGAAAGTAATATTTTAGAGAATACTACGGCAGAATTGCAGAGAGGTAATATTCAATTACAATTGAAAGCCATCCAGCAAGAAATTGAATTAGCAAAACTTCAATTTCAATTACTCCTAAATACTGAAACAAGATATGAGCCTGTGGCAATGAAAGCTAAGATTGAAATTCCTATCAGTATTGACAGTTCGTTTATCAATCAACATCCTTTGTTGAAAGTTTTTCAACAGCAAAAATTGATTGCAGGGGCAAATACGACCTTAGAAAAGTCAAGATTGTTACCCAATTTAAGCCTTGGGATTAATAGTATGAGTATGAGAGGAACTGGTGCGGATAATGTATTTTATAATTCATCTAAACCATTCACTTCCGTACAAATTGGCGTTGGAATTCCCATTTTTGCAGGTGCTCAAAAAGCGAGAATAAGTGCATACAAAGTAAATGAAAGCATTGCTGATAATAACTTTCAGCAACAATTTCAACAAATAGGAAAGGATTATAAAAATGCTTTTTTACAGTATCAAAACAATCTGAATTCCGTAAATTATTTTGAAAATGCGGGTTTAAAAAATGCTAATTTGATTGTTTCCACCGCAAATAAACAATTCATAAACGGTGATATTAATTATTTAGATTGGGTAGTGCTTATTAACCAGTCCATCACTATCCAATCCAATTATTTGGATGCCGTTAAAATGCTTAATGAAAGCATTATTTCAATCAATTATTTAACATCGAAATAACAACATAATGAAAAATATAATAATAATTTTCGGAATCTTCTTTGTTGCAGCCTGTGGAAGTAAAAAAACATCCCAAGAAGCTACGCAAAAACCAACAGTAATTGTGGGAGATATTGCAACCCTAACCGATAAACAATTGACATTGAGTAAAATTGAATTGGGTAAAATAGAATACAGAAGTATCTCAACTATTCTTAAATTAAACGGTAAAATTGACGTTCCGCCGCAAAATTTAATTTCGGTGAGTATGCCTTTGGGGGGGTATTTAAAATCCACGAAATTATTGCCAGGAATGCACATTAACAAAGGCGAATTAATTGCAACCATGGAAGACCAACAGTATATTCAACTCCAACAAGATTATTTGACAACTAAGAATAAATTGGAGTTTGCCAAGATGGAATATCAACGACAAAAAGAACTTAATCTGAGTAAAGCTACCAGCGATAAACTTTTCCAACAAACGGAAATGGATTATAAATCTCAGCTTATCATGTTGAGTGCTTTGGGAGAAAAATTGAAGTTAATTAATATTAACGCTGTAAATCTAACCGAAAGCACGATTGGAAATAGTGTTAAAATCTATTCACAAATAACTGGTTTTGTGTCAAAAGTAAACGTTAACATTGGAAAATACGTTAATCCAACTGATGTACTTTTTGAGCTAATTAACCCATCTGATTTTCATTTAAACTTGAAAGTGTTTGAAAAGGATATTGATAAATTATCCATAGGACAAAAATTGCGAGCGTACAGCAATAATTTTCCAGATAAAAAATACGACTGTAAAATAATTCTAATTAGCCGTGATATTTCATCCGAAAGAACGGTGGATGTTCATTGTCATTTTGAGAAATATGATAAGACTTTGCTCCCAGGAATGTACATGAATGCGGACCTCGATGTAACAACCAACAACACGGCTTCAATCTTAGAAGATGCAATTGTCGATTTTGAAGGTTCAAATTACGTATTTGTTGCAAAGGATAAAAATCAGTTCGCTATGGTAAAAGTTGTGACAGGGACTCATGAAAATGGGTATATTGAAATAAAAAATAGTAAAGATTTTATAAGTAAACAAGTTGTTGTAAAAGGTGCTTATACAATTTTGATGAAGTTGAAAAATAAGTCAGAAGAATAGAAAGTTAGAATTCTGAATATTGATTAGAGTCTTGAAATAGTATCAGAGACTCTAACCAATATTTAGCATTGTATTTGCTAAATTAATTGTTAATTCTCAATAATTAGTTTCAATGAAGGCAACGGCAATGGTGTTTGGAATACAAGGTTGTCTAATTACTGGATTAAATTTTTATAACCCGAAAATTATATAAAACAAACAGCTTAAAATATAACCCCTTGAATACAAGGTTATTAGTATCTTTACGTTTTATTAAAAAAAATGAAATCACGCTTAACTCGCATATTTTGTTTGCTTATGGCAATGCAGGTACTTTTAATGAGTACAGGCTTCTCCATGATTGAACATTTTTGTAAGTTAAAAGGTAAGCAAACATTCATTTTATCTTCACCTCCTAAGTGTTGCTTTAATAAAATAAAACACGACAAAAAATCAAGCAATAAGCTTTTGAAGAGAACAAAATGTTGTAACGAACAAACTACTTTCTTCAAAATAAACCCCAACGCTTCACAAGGACAAGATTTAGCACAAGAATTTCAAGCTCATAACTGGATTGCCATTACTCCGAAGGTATTGTGCTTCTCTACGTGGGTGTCCCAAGCTGTTTCTTTCCAAGTTCCTCATTTTTACAGTCCCGCACCCCCACTTTCTGGGCGTAAACTTCTCGTATTTATCCAATCGTTTCTGATTTGATACAGTTTAATGAAATTGTGTGTTGTCTCTGTGTTTTAGCATAGGGGACTATACAATTTTATCCTAAACTGTATTTTTTTATGTCTTTATTTATCGGAATGCCCGTTTTTGTGTAAAAATCTGTTTTCGATTTTAACCGATTTGCATTCGATAATCAAATATATTTTACAGAAACAAACATGATTTTATATATCAAAAACATGGTTTGCGACCGATGTAAAATGGTGGTTGCAGACCTCTTTAAACAAATCAATATTTTACCCATTAGAATAGATTTGACTGAGATTGAAATTTCAGAAGAACTTACCGAAGAACAAGAAAGTACGCTTCGGAATAGTTTGGAGAAAGTTGGATTTGGATTATTGGATGATAAACGTGGTCAAATAATTGAGAAAATCAAAACCACCATTATTGAATTAGTCCAAGAACAGCCCGATGTTTTGCGAAGAATTAATCCATCCATGTACATTTCTGAAAAAGTTGGGCGAGAATATAAATACCTCACCACCTTATTTTCAGAAGTAGAAGGCAACACGATTGAGCATTATTTGATTCACCAAAAGATTAAAAGAGTAAAGGAATTACTGACTTACGATGAACATTCTTTGAGTCAAATTGCGGATGCCTTGCAGTATAAAAGTGTGCAGCATCTTTCGATGCAATTCAAAAAAATAACGGGTTTAACCCCGAGCCAATTCAAAGAATCAAAGAAAATACACATTCCAAATAATAATTAAACTTCAATAAACAACAAAAATATGAGAAAGACAGTATTTTCAATTTTTGCCCTAACCTTGGGCGGTTGCATGAATATGAATTCAGACCAACCAAAATTAAACATCAATTATCCAGCCGCTTACGTGGTCAATGGGGAAAGTAGTACAGTATCAGTTATCAATTTGAGTACCAATACGGTTGCTGATTTAATACAATTAACGGATGGTTCGGGTACTCAAATGCAAGGAATGAATATGGGGAAAGCATTAGCATATCCACATCATATTTATTTGAATGCCTCTAAAACGCAGGTAGCTATTGCAGTGCCAGGCATGGATTTAAGTGCGGGTCACGTAGGTGGAATGTCTGGTATGGTAGGCAAGTTTGCAGTTTTGGATGCCAC
>JANPIG010001028.1:0-1956 GCA_031424875.1 Cytophagales bacterium | reverse complement strand
TATCGTCAGCAATCCAGATATTATAAAATCACTATTGAAGATTCATTTAAGTGAGTAGAGAAGACCTAAAAAACCCTTTCTATTTTAACCAAATTGAATCATTATCGTGAAAAATAAAGTATTAAAAATCCATCCAAATGACAACGTAATCGTGGCTTTGAGCGATTTGCAGCAAGGAGAAACTGTAATATTGGATGATCAGGAGTATATTTTAACGGAAAATATAGCCGCCAAACACAAATTTGCCATGCAAGACTTTGAGGTCGGGGCCGAAATTATAATGTATGATGTATTGGTCGGAAAAGCTAATCAGCCTATCAATAAGGGGGGGAGTATCAATATTTTTAATGTCAAGCACGCTGTTAATAATTTTGAAATTTCTGATAAAAATATAGGATGGCAATCGCCCGATGTTTCGGCTTGGACTGAACGTACTTTCATGGGTTATCATCGGGCAGATGGTAAAGTGGGAACGGCAAATTATTGGTTGGTTGTGCCTTTAGTTTTCTGTGAAAACCGTAATATCGAAGTCCTCCGTGAAGCCCTGGTAGAAGATCTGGGGTACGCCCGAAAACACGCCTACCAATCCCAAACCCACGATTTGATTGCCTTGTACCAATCGGGAAAAACTATAGAAGAAATCTTATCGGCAGATTTAGCAAGCCAACAAAATGAAACCCAAAAGCAAAGGCTCTTTTCGAATGTAGATGGCGTAAAATTCCTCCTACACGATGGCGGATGCGGAGGTACACGTCAAGATGCTCAGGCACTTTGTGGCTTGTTGGCAGGATATATTACGCACCCAAATTGTGCGGGAGCTACGGTATTGAGTTTAGGTTGTCAGAATGCTCAATACAGTATTTTGCAAGAAGAAATTGCCAAACGTACACCCGATTTAGGTAAGCCTTTGTATTTTTTAGAACAACAAAACATAGGCACAGAGGCTGAAATGATGGCTTTGGCACTCAAACAGACCTTTGCGGGTTTGATGCAAGCTAATCAAAACATGCGCAAACCGGCACCTTTGAGCAAACTGACTATTGGCTTGGAATGTGGCGGTTCAGACGGTTTTTCGGGAATCTCAGCAAACCCTGCCATTGGCTATACTTCCGACCTTTTGGTGGGTTTGGGCGGTACGGTTATCTTGGCAGAATTTCCAGAATTATGTGGCGTAGAACAAGAACTTACCGACCGTTGCACAAGCCGTGATGATGCTGAATTGTTCAGTTATTTAGTGAAAACGTATAACGATCGAGCAAAAGCCGTAGGTTCAGGTTTTGATATGAATCCCTCACCTGGAAATATTAAAGACGGACTCATTACGGATGCTATCAAGTCGGCAGGGGCAGCCAAAAAAGGCGGCACATCGCCCGTAACTTCGGTTTTAGATTATCCAAATCCTGTTACAAAAGCGGGGCTTTGCCTTTTATGTACTCCAGGCAATGACGTAGAATCCACCACTGCCGAAGTAGGTTCTGGGGCAAATGTTGTGCTTTTCACCACAGGTTTAGGTACGCCCACAGGCAACCCAATTGCCCCCGTCGTGAAGATTGCTACGAATACGAAATTATACGAAAAAATGTCCGACATCATCGACATCAATACAGGCACTATTATTGAAGGCGAAGAAACCATTGAACAGGCAGGCGAAAGGATTTTGGAATACGTCATAAAAGTAGCCAGTGGAGAAATAGAAATTTGTGCCGTCAGAAACGGGCAAGACGATTTCATTCCATGGAAAAGAGGAGTCAGCTTGTAGCACGGGAATCTGTCCCGTGAAGCGTTGTCCAAAATGGTTTAAAAACTTCTCGAATGTTCTTTTCACTTTCGAGAAGTTACATCATCGAAAACTTCCTGAAAGTAAAATAAACTTTCGGGAAGTGCCATCATCAAGAACTTTCCAAAGGTTGAACAAAAAAATCTCTTAAATATCATTCAATCATAATAAATTGGGTA
>JANPIG010001027.1:0-3022 GCA_031424875.1 Cytophagales bacterium | reverse complement strand
CAGGAATATCAAACAATCAGTATAAATCTAAAAACCAACCCTGAGTTAAAACCACATTTAGTGGAGGGTCTCAAAAATAATATTACCGTAAAAGCCAAAACTGCTGATGGCTTTGTCAGTAGCAGAGGAGAGGAAGTAATTGCTCTTGGCAATGAACCAACGGCTAAACCTCGGAAGCCCGCATTTTACGCTGTGATTTGTGGCACAAGCGAGTTCAATAATGCTAAAATGAACTTAAAATATCCCGTGATTGATGCCAAAGCCATTGCCAAAGCCATCACTTTGGGAGCAGAAAATTTGTTTGGCAAAGACAGCACCCACGTATATTTATTGAGCAGTCGAGGGAATGATTCAACCATCACTACCAAACAAAATATTCAAAGAACTTTTGAGAAAATTAAAGCCAAAGCCAAGCCAGAAGATGTAGTGATGGTCTATTTAAGTGGACATGGCGTAACGTATGGGGGTGAAAAAGGCGATTTTTATTACCTCACTACCGAGTATAGCGGCACAAGTGCGGAAAGTTTTGCAGACCCCGAATTGCGAAAATCTCAAGCTATCAGTACCGAAGAATTTACGGATTGGCTCAATGCCATTCCAGCTCTCAAACAAATCATGATAATTGATGCTTGCGGAAGTGGAAAGGCGGTTGATAATCTGATTGCGAGAAGAGATATTGAATCTTCGCAAATTAAAGCCATTGATCGTATGAAAGACCGTACTGGTTTGTACATTCTGAGTGGCTGTGCTGCGAATGCCGTAAGCTATGAAGCCAACCGATTTGGGCAAGGGCTATTGACTTATTCTGTGCTACAAGCGATGAGAGGAATGGCTTTACGTGAGAACAAATTTGTTGATATAACCACCCTTTTGAATTATTCCAGTGAAGAGGTTCCCAAGATGGCAAAGGATATTGGAGGCATTCAAAAACCCCAAATGCTGATACCCAAAGGAGGGAGTTTTGACATTGGAATCATTCAAGAAAGTGATAAAGCTCTGATACCCCTGTCTGCTATCAAACCCGTTTTTGTGAGAACAACCATTATTGAAGAAACCAAGAAAAGGGACGTGCTCAAAATTGCCAAAGAGGTAGATGATAAGCTCAATGAAATATCTGGAAAAGGCGATGAAAACAATTCTATCATTTTTATTGATGCCCCCGAATACCCCGAATCTTGTAGTATTAGTGGCATATATACTATCGTTGGCGACAATATGTTAAACTTCTTAGGTTCAGTTCTTTGTGGTACAAATGAAAGTCCTATTAAAATTGAAAACGTTAGCAAAGACAAGTTGATAGAACTAATTATGTCAGCTGTGAGAAAATAAAAATCTTATGAAAAAAATCCTTATCATTACATTCTCAATCTTTTGTAATAGCATTTTATTGGCTCAAGAGACAAAATTAATGTTACCCATAGGTTCGCTGTGGTCTATCAATTCTGCTAAATTTTCACCTAATGGCAAACGAGTTGTCATTTCATCGGATGATTCTTCCGTAAAAATTTGGGATGTAAAAACAGGTAATGTAATTCATAATTTGGAAGGACACAAACAATCAGTTATGGATGCTAATTATTCAATTAGTGGCAAATATATTATTACAAATGGTGGAAAAGATATGAACGCCCGACTATATGATGCTATAACAGGTGGCATAATTGATAGTCTCGAGTATCATACAGACTACATAACTACCGCTATCTTTTCACCAGATGAAAAAAACATATTAACTTCTTCTTTTGATAAAACTGCCAAAATTTGGGATATAAAGGCTGGTAAAGTCATTCATAATTTTACAGGACATACCAACCGAGTCAATTTTGCCGATTTTTCTCCAAATGGCACCCTCATAGTTACAGCTTCCGACGATAAAACTGCTAAAATTTGGGATGTCAAAACTGGCAAAATATTATATACTTTTCTGGGGCATACAAAAGCAGTAATTTCTGCGTCCTTTTCTCTTGAAAATAAAAAAGTAATTACTGTTTCAGAAGATAATACTGCTAAAATTTGGGATTTAAAAACGGGAAAATTATTGAAAACTTTATCAAAAAATGTACTTACTAATACACCATTGAATAATAGTACTAAACTAAAACCAACAAAAACCGAAGATCATCTTTTTAAAGCTCAAAAATACAAAGCATTATTTTCACCTGACGGGCAAACTATCGCAACCATTACAAATGATGTCGTTGCAAATATCTGGGATTCGGAAGGTAAATGGTTGTTTAATGTTGATGGAACTAATAACGATAAAGGAAATCCTACTATTTCATCAGTCAATTTTTCGCCCGATGGAAAAAAACTTATTATAAATTCTTATGAAGACATTATAAAAATAGTAAATATTCAAACTCAAAAAACAGAACTATCTTTTGAAGAATATGGAGTATTTACCTCAAGTTTTTCAAATGATGGTAAGCAGATTCTTATCGCTTCTTTCGATAAAAAAGCAAAAATTTTGGATGCTAAAAATGGCAAGTTGATACAAAAGTTGGAAGGACATACCAAATTTGCTGATTTTGCCAAATATTCTCCCGATGGCAAGAAAATTATTACTGTTTTTGCAGATAAAAGTTTTAAAATTTGGAATGTTAATACAGGACAAATTGTGAGTTCAAATATGGGGAATGTGAGCGATGATGATACTATTCATTATAAAGCAGTTGAATTTTCAAATGATGGTAAAAGAGTGAAAATTAGGGCAACTAACTTGCTGGAGATATTTGATACTGAAAATGGAAAATTATTGAAAAGTTTTGATACCAAGAAAACAAACGTTCTTAATTTATCCCCTGATATGAGTACATATCTAATCCCATCTCAAAATTTAACTGTTTCTATAAAGGATTTAATTACAAACAATACCTTAAAAATACTAAAAGGAAAAGCCATAAAAGACTATTATTTTGCTACATTTTCACCAGATAGTAAAAGTGTGTTAGCGGCATCAGAAGACAATTTTGTGGGTACTTGGGATGTAAACTCGGGGAATTTATTGCAAAGTTTTCAAGGC
>JANPIG010001026.1:0-2808 GCA_031424875.1 Cytophagales bacterium | reverse complement strand
GGTGAAAACGGGTGTTCTTCCCAATGGTTTAAAGTATTACATCATGAAAAATGCCGAACCCAAAAATCGGGCTCAGTTGCGTTTGATGGTAAAGGCGGGTTCTGTCCTTGAAAATGATGAACAACAAGGTTTAGCTCACTTCATGGAACACATGAATTTTAATGGAACCAAAAATTTTCCTAAAAATGAATTGGTCAATTTCCTCCAAAAATCAGGGGTACGTTTTGGGGCAGATTTGAATGCTTATACCAGTTTTGACGAAACGGTTTATATGCTTCCCGTGCCAACGGATTCGATGGAAGTTTTTAAAAAAGGAATGCAAATTTTGGAAGACTGGGCTCATAATGCTACCCTTGACCCCTCGGAGATTGATAAGGAAAGAGGCGTAGTTTTGGAAGAATCTCGCACGGGCAAAGGGGCTCAGGCACGTATGAGAGACAAATGGTTTCCAGTGGTTTTGAATAATTCTCAATATGCCAAACGCTTGCCTATTGGAAAGGATGATATTCTGAAAAATTTCAAATATGAAGTTCTAAATCAATTCTATAAAGATTTCTATCGTCCTGATTTACAAGGAGTTGCAGTAGTGGGTGATATTGACGTGGCAATGGTGGAAAAGATGATTATTGAGAAATTTTCAGGCATCAAAAACCCTGAAAACGCTAAGGCACGTATCAAATATAATATCGACCTTTCGGGTTCAACGGATGTTGCCATCATTACCGACCCTGAGCAGCCCACTACGGTTATTCAGATTATGAACAAACAGCCAAAACGCAAGGATGTAACGTTGCAAGACCGTCGTGATGGTATGGTACGGTCGTTGTTCAATCAGATGCTATCGTCTCGTATTCAAGAACTTACGCAAAAATCTGACCCTCCGTTTCAGTTCGGTTATGCGGGTTATGGTGGATTTTTAGGTAATCTTGATGCCTTTACTTCTTACGTTGTGGCGAAAGGTGGAAATGTTGAAAAAGGCATGAAAGCTATTTTGGAAGAAACCGAAAGAGCTAAGAAATTTGGTTTTACGGCTTCGGAATTAGCTCGGGCAAAAACCTCATACATGGTAGGGCAAGAGCGTGCTTATAAGGAAAAAGACAAAACAGATTCGGAGCAATTGGCAGAGGGCTTGGTAGGTGCTTTTACCGAAGATGAAAACTTGACTTCGCCTGATTTTAGTTATGAATTTACCAAAAAATATTTAGACGGAATCAAATTAGAAGAAGTGAATGCTTTGGGTAATGTGCTGATTACCAATGAGAACCGTGCTGTTATTTTGATGGCTCCTGAAAAAGACAAAGCTACTTTACCAACCGAAACCCAAATTAGAGAGTGGTTGAATACCGCTGGTAGCAATGTAACAGCGTATGTAGATAATACGATTGACAAGCCTTTGATTGCGAAATTGCCAACGGGTACGAAGGTAACGGCAACGAAGCAAATTCCTGAAGTGGGGGTAACGGAATACACATTTGCCAACGGCGTGAAAGCGGTTTTGAAGCCAACAGATTTTAAAAATGATGAGATTTTGTTCGGAGCGTACAGTTTTGGAGGAACAAATTTATATGCTGATAAGGATGCCGATAATGCTCGTTTAGCTTCTACTATTGCTTCTGTGGGTGGTTTAGGTGAGTTTTCAGCCGTGAATCTTCGTAAAATGATGACGGGTAAAGTAGCGAGAGTATTCCCCTATATTTCAGGAATAACGGAGAATTTTAACGCATCCACCAGCCCAAAAGATTTTGAGACATCGTTGCAATTAGTGTATAGTTATTTTACGCAACCTCGCTTTGATGCTGAGGTTATCAAAGGTTTTATGGCAAATCAGCGTGATGCTTTAGCTAATCAACAGAAAACACTTACTCCTGAGAAAGTTTATAACGATTCTTTGAGTGCTATTTTGAGTAATTATGCTCCTCGCAATATGCCAATGACGTTGGCACGGATGGAAAAAATCGACGTAAATCGTGCTTTTGAAATTTATAAAGAACGTTTCGCCGATGCTTCTGATTTTACGTTTTTCTTCGTAGGAAACTTCAAAAATGAGGAAATCAAGCCACTTTTAGAAAAATATTTAGGAGGATTACCCTCGACAAAACGCAAAGAAACGTACAAAGATTTAGGAATTCGTCCACCCAAAGGAAATGTTGAAAAGACGCTTTACAAAGGCACAGAAGCTAAAGCAAGAGTAACGATGGTATGGAGTGGGGATGCTGAAACTTCGCCAGAAAATGATACCCAAGTAGAGGCATTATCAGAGGTTTTGGAGATTAAATTAATTGAGAAATTGCGTGAAGAAGAGTCTGGCGTGTATGGTGTTGGAGTAAGTGGTATAACCCAAAAAATTCCTGCCAAACGCTATAATTTCAGAATTGCCTTCCAATGTGCACCTGAGAATGTGGAGAAATTAGTGAATCGCACTTTGGCAGAAATCCAAAAAATTAAGGATTTAGGTGCAGAAGCGGGAGATATTGACAAATTTAAAGCTGAAACTAAACGCCAAACTGAAACGCAATTGCGTGATAATGGTTTCTGGTTGGGCTATTTGCAAGGACAATACCAAGACGGCGATGATGTAAAAGACGTTTTGAAAGAAGAAGAAAGAATGAAAAAAGTAACGGTAGAAAGTACCAAAATGGCTGCGAAAAAATACTTTGCTGATAATTTTATTAAGGTGATAATGTTGCCTGAAAAGAAGTAGATAAACAGAACTTCCCGAAAGTTTTTCTACTTTCGGGAAGTTTATTTGTAGCACGGGAATCCTTTCATGTGAATCGGACGAAGATACACGGGAAAGATTCCCGTGCT
>JANPIG010001025.1:0-2280 GCA_031424875.1 Cytophagales bacterium | reverse complement strand
GCTTGATTTTCTTAGTCCAAGATAAATCCGAAACGTGAACCAATCCATCAATACCTTCTTCTAATTCAAGGAATAAACCAAAGTTTGTCAAGTTACGAACCGTTCCTGTGTGCTTAGAACCCAAGGCATAGCGAGCTAATAAGTCTTGCTTAGTCCAAGGATCTTCAGTCAATTGCTTGATACCTAATGACATCTTACGTTCTGCACGATCAAGCGTCAACACAACAGCATCAATCATATCACCTACTTTCAAGAAGTCTTGTGGATTACGCAAGTGTTGCGACCATGACATTTCTGAAACGTGAATCAAACCTTCCACACCTTGTGTAATTTCAAGGAAAGCACCATAATCTGCTACGTTTACAACTTTACCTTTTACTTTAGAACCAACTTCTGTTGTTTCTGCCAAAGCATCCCAAGGGTGAGCTTGTAATTGCTTCATACCTAATGAAATACGTTTCTTGTTTTCGTCGAAGTCCAAAACAACCACTTGGATTTTCTGATCAAGTTTAAGCATTTCTTGTGGGTGATTAATACGTCCCCACGAAATATCAGTAATGTGCAATAAACCATCAACACCACCTAAGTCGATGAATACACCGAAATTAGTCATGTTTTTGATTACACCTTCTAATACTTGTCCTTTTTCAAGGTTAGTAAGGATTGATTGACGTTGTTGTTCAAGGTCTTTCTCAATCAATACTTTGTGTGATACTACTACGTTATCGTTAGCGTGGTTGATTTTCACCACTTTAACTTCCATTTTCTTACCTACAAAGATATCAAAATCACGGATTGGTTTCACGTCAATTTGTGAACCTGGCAAGAATGCCTCAATTCCGTAAATGTCAATAATAAGACCACCTTTTGTACGACGCTTCACGAAACCATCAATGATGATGTCTTGTTCAAGAGCATCTTCAATGTTTTTCCAAGCAGTCATTACTTTAGCTAATTTACGAGAAAGAATCAATTGACCTGATTTGTCTTCTTGGTTTTCTACGTAAACATCTACTACATCGCCCACTTTCAAATCGGGCATATCTCTGAATTCTGAGGTTGGTACTAAACCGTCTGATTTAAAACCAATATTCAAGATAACTTCACGGTCAGTAATCCCTACGACCGTACCTTTTACTACTGCTTTCTCGGTAACTTGGTTTAAAGTTCCCTCGATAAGTGCTTCTAATTGAGCTCTTTGTTCAGAAGAGTAACCTCCACCGAAGCCTTTTGTGCCGACTAAATCCCAGTCGAAATCTGCTAATTGATTAGCCATGTGTGAATAAGCCCTTTTTACGTCATCTCTTCGGGCAGCAGGAGATGAATTTAGTGAATCCTCAAACGTATTTATGTTTGGGGGTGCAAAGATACAAAAAAATTGTAATGAGTTGAAAATGAGGAGGGGAAATTTTATATAATAGCCTTCTTCACAAAATAACCCAGTCCGAAAAGCGAAGCAAAAATTAACCCCAAAACCAATAATTGAGAAATATTGCCTTCGCTGGGATGTTCTATCAGCCTTTTGATTTCTTGGGCTTGTGTACCTACCCATATTGAAAGAATAGTGCGTGGCAACATTCCTAAAAATCCTGCTGTTAGGAAGTTACGCAGTTTTGTACCTGAAAATGAGAATAAAACATTGGTTACGGCAAATGGCAAGATGGGCGAAAGCCGAGCGAGGAGAATAATTTTGAATTCATCTCTTTGTAAATTTTCCAAAACCTGCTTGACTTTTGGTTTTTCAGCAAGAATTTTCAGGAAGCGTCCTCCATCAATTTTTTTGGCAATTTGATAACCTATATAAGAAGCTATCCAATAACTGATAGCAAGGGGGAGAAAAGCCTTCCAACCTAAGAAATATCCACTTAGTAAAGCTACAAAAGTAGTAGGCGTAAGAGCAAAAGCCATCGAAAAACAAGCAAGGATAAAAGCAATTATCCAGCTTTGGAACGTGAAATTTCGGATTTCTTGCTCATGCGTAATAACCCAATAACTTATTGAAGAACTTACCAACAAAGGCATTAGTCCTAAAAAAAAGGTATAAAGTATGGTGAAAGTGTTTCCTTTCATTGGGATTAGGGATTTTGGGGTTTAAGGAGCTCAAGTATTTGAAAAGATATTGTCCTTCCGTTCCTCAAATCCCAAAGCCCTAAACCCGCAAATTAAAATTCATTAAATTTCAAAGGCAATGAATCTCCAATTGAATTCATTACAAGTATTTGATTATCAGAAGATAACATCAATAATCTAATCGGGTCTTGCTGACGATTTTCATATTCC
>JANPIG010001024.1:0-1653 GCA_031424875.1 Cytophagales bacterium | reverse complement strand
ATTTAGGAACCAGAGTCTTGAATGCACCAACATTTGAAGGGGCAATTTCTTTGCAACAGCCCAGAACAGATATTCCCACATTCAATCCTCCATTATATTCAAACATTCCTGTAGATTCACCACCAACAGATTTACAAGTGGGTATTGCCGATAGAGTAATTAAATTTGCGGCTAAAATAAAAGGATATAGCAACAAGCCAGACGCACTTCAATCTCTATATGAAACTCACTTTGGCGACGAAAAAAGAGAGACAGTCTCAAACTTAACAAATGCTTTAAAATCTATATTAGAAGCATTATAATAAAAAAGGAATCAGCAAGTATTTAACCTACTGATTCCTTTTCAATCAAAATAATATTGACCTTTATTTCACATCAAATCTATCCAAGTTCATTACTTTAGTCCAAGCTGAAACAAAGTCATACACAAACTTTTCTTTAGAGTCGCTACAACCATATACCTCTGCAATGGCACGTAGTTCAGTGTTTGAACCAAAAATTAAATCTGCACGAGTTCCTGTCCATTTTACTTGACCCGTTGTGCGGTCTTTGCCTTCAAATATATCCTGTGCTTCATTGGCACCACTCCATTTTGTACGCAAATCAAGAATGTTTACAAAAAAGTCGTTTGTTAAACTCCCTACATTATGCGTAAATACTCCATGCTGTGATCCATCATAATTTGCACCCAAAACACGCATACCGCCTACCAGAACCGTCATTTCAGGAGCTGTTAGCGTTAATAATTGTGCTTTATCAATCAATAATTCTTCAGAAGAAACGGTATATCTTTTCTTTTGATAATTGCGGAAACCGTCTGCAATTGGTTCAAGCACGGCAAATGATTCTGTATCAGTTTGTTCCTTAGTAGCATCAGTACGACCTGCTGTGAAAGGCACTGTTACATCATATCCAGCATTTTCAGCGGCTTTTTCAATACCAGCACATCCTCCCAGAACTATTAAATCAGCTAAAGAAACTTGCTTGCCATCTACTTGGGAAGCATTAAATTCGTTTTGAATTTCTTCCAATTTATCCAATACGCTCGACAATTGAGGAGGATTATTCACTGCCCAAAATCTTTGGGGAGCTAAACGAATTCTGGCACCATTGGCTCCACCACGCTTGTCGGATCCACGGAAAGTTGAGGCCGAAGCCCATGCTGTTGAAACCAATTCAGAAACGGATAAACCTGAGGCAAGAATTTTTGTTTTTAAATCCTCAATGTCAGTCTCATCAATTAATTTATGAGAAACTGCAGGAACAGGATCTTGCCAAATTAATTCTTCCTTAGGTACTTCTGGGCCTAAATAACGGTCAATTGGGCCCATATCACGATGTGTCAATTTGAACCAAGCTCTGGCAAAAGCATCTGCCAATTTATCTGGATTTTCAAGGAAATCTCTTGAAATAACTTCGTATTTTGAATCAAAACGCAAGGCTAAATCACTGGTTAGCATTGTAGGAGCATGGCTCAAAGAAGGGTCGTGAGCATCAGGCACAGTTCCTGCTCCTGCACCACCTTTTGGTTTCCACTGGAATGCACCTGCTGGGCTTTTAGTCAATTCCCACTCAAATCTGAAAAGGTTTTCCAAATATTCGTTGCTCCATTTTGTAGGTGTTGTTGTCCAAGCACCTTCCAAACCGCTGGTT
>JANPIG010001023.1:0-8233 GCA_031424875.1 Cytophagales bacterium | reverse complement strand
GCAATAGCAATACAACCAACTGACATGATAGAATATTTAATAACATCCCCCAATACAATGCTGTGCATTCCACCCAAAACAGAATAAAAGGTGGCAATGATGGTAAAAACTACGCCGTAAAAATGAGGAATATATTTGGGGGCAACCTCGAAAGGAATATATGGTTGGACAATATCCCAAGGAATGAAAATCTCTACAAACTTGCCCAAACCCACAAAACCATACGCTAAAAATCCAAAGCAACTTAACAAAGCAAAAGCAATAGTGATAATTTGTGAAGCGGTAATGCCTTTTCCATTTGTTCCAAAGCGAGTAGCTAACCATTCTGCTCCTGTATTGGCATTGCTTCTGCGCAACCATTTACTGAGAAACATCATCATAAAAACCTGATTGAATGAAGGCCAGAGCCAAGGAATCCATATACTTTTAAGTCCATAAACAAAGCACAAACTTACCATCCACATCGTTCCGCTGATGTCAAACATATCCGAAGCATCACTCAAACCCAACATATACCAAGGCAGTGATTTACCGCCCATCAGATAACTTTCTTTATTGGCTCTTGCCCGTTTTCGCATATAAAATCCGATGAAAATCATCGTAGCGAGATAGGTAAGAAGTATTAAAATGTCTATTAATTGTAATTTCATTTACTTGTTTTGAGGTAACAGAAAGTTTTATTTATATAAGCCTTGTACGTCTTTTGAAAAAAGTGTTTCGGTTTGTTGATAGAATTTCACAAAATCTGCTTCACTAAGTTGCCCTTTGTAAGGTACATAAAAATGGTCTGGTCGGCCATTTCGCCAAACTAAGGCATAACTTAAACCTGATTTATGAATGACTGGTAATACAATATTTGTCCACCAATCAGCTTCAGTTACTTTTTCCAAACCCATTTCGGTTATGGCATAAATTTTATTTTTTTCAGTAGCCATTTCTTCCAATTCGCTCACCATCCTGAGCATATCTTTTTTGAAATTTTCATTACTTGCTGGAGCATTGCGATGATACATGTCAAAGCCCAGAAGGTCAATCACATCGTTGCCAGGGAAACGTTCCAAGTAATGAGTTTTTGAATTGAAGTGATCCGTGGAGTAGGCATAAAGAATATTATGTACGCCTTTTTTATCTCTCAAATACTCTACTGTAAATCGCCACATTTTTTTATATTCCTCAGGAGAACAATGTCCTGCTCCCCACCAAAACCACGAACCTGTATGTTCATGAAATGGTCTGAAAACTACAGGAATTAGTTCACCTTTTCTGCCCCTTAATGAACCCATAAATAAGACAACTTTATCGAGCCATGAGGTATATGTCTGAAGAGCTTTTTTATCCGAAAACATACGCTTAATGGTTGAGTCTTCCTTGTCCCAAGATGATTTTTTTGGGTCAAGGGGATTATTAAGATGCCATGAAATTGTGTTTAAGCCTCCCCTGGCATAGGTTTCTTGAATATTTTTTCTGATTTTACTGAAAGCAACCCCATCTAAATTGTTGGTGGAATCAAATTCTAATTTACCCAAATCATAGCCTATTACCGCTGGGTAATCGCCCGTAATAGTGTGTACGTCAGAGCGTCCCTTTACTCCCACCCATCGAGTGCCATCTTGATTTATTCCGTAAGCTAGGGCATCTTGTTGTCCAAACATGACACCTTTCTGAGCCGTTTTTTTGAGATTTCGATATAGATTTATTGTTTGTTTAGTTGCTTTTTTATCAGTAGGAAAATCTTGTGCTGTGGCAGCAAATCTAATAAAGACGCCAATTAGCAGAATAAGGGTTTTAGAAGTCTTTTTCATATACTTTTGATTAAAATAAAGGGCAAGTCGAAGTAGAGATATTACCTCTGTTTTCCTTGCCCTGTATTAATAATTAACCATTTTTTCGGTACATACAATCGCTTATAAGTTATGGATTTATAGTGCCGATTTGTGAAAAGCCACCGTACCTTATTCAAATACGGTGGCCAAGAGTATTTATTTGTGTTTTTTGAAATTATTTCCGAACCAACATTACATCATCAAAGAAGTAAACGTCGTTAGTTGAAGGAATACCCTTTACTTGCCATGCTATCTGCTTCAAGGTTTTACCTGGTGCCCAAAAGTCTAAATCCTTTAAGGCAATTTTATAATATGTCCAAACTTTGGCAGGGGCAACAATAGCATTTTTGGCAAGATATTTCTGTCCAAATCCTGCTGAAGAAGCATCTGATTCAATCCAAAATGGAGTATCTACTACGCCACCTTTAATGGCAAAAGTAAGGTGTGTATAATCAGTAGTATAGGGTACGGATGGATTCCAATTATTGAATCCAATCAGATGATAATTTCCTCCTGCCAATTTCTGAGACATTGATTTTTTGCCCGCATAAGCTTGGTCTGAATTTACAATACCCGCATCACCCCATGAGTTGTTAGACCAATCTTTATCAAAGCCTTCCGTAAAAATTTTCAAAGCCACATCTGCATTTACAAATTCCAGATTTCTGGTAGTAATAATTCCACTTGTATTAGTAATATCCAAAGTTGTTTGTCCTACTGTACTGGTTGGAAATCTTAGCGTCATTGTTTCATTGCCCAATTTATCTTTGGTTCTTGACACAATATTAACTTCTGTATTAGTACCCGTGAATACTACTTTAGATACATCACTAAAATTCTTTCCTTTCAGCGTGATATCACCTCTATCTGCTCCAAAAGTAATTTTGTCTGCTTCATAAACCGCTGGTTTAGCAATTAACTTGAAATTAAACGTTGCTTCGCCATTGGGCGTAACCAATTTTATTTTGTTAAATGCAGAGCCCACACCCGTTGAATCAACAGGAGCTGCAGCTGGCACGGTGATAATTAAATTGTTATCTGTGTTGTAAGTAGGATTGAAAGTAGTGAGATAGCCATTGAAATAAGCTGCTTTAACACCTCCAATAAACTGACCACTGATTACGATTAATTTATAAGGTTCGGCCCCTACAATGGTGCTGTCTTTATGCTTTGCGATAGTGTCTAACAAATATACTTTCGTAATAACTGGAGTACCAACTGCAACTTTTGGGATTCCAGTTTCATCTTCTTTACACGAAGAGAAAATAGCAAGACTCACAAGGGTGGTAATGAGTGCCACTGCGGTAAGTTTACTAAATATATAATTCATTGATTTTTTCATTTTTTGTATTGTTTTAGTAGGGATAATTTTAATCCCTACCTAAATTTCATGACTTGGTTATACTAAAACTTATACGGAACAGGGGCTTTCAATAGATTTGGAGCTTGGGCTGTTTCTGTATCTGGAATTGGTAAATAAAATGACGAAGGAATCAACTTGAAGGTATTTGTAGTACGATTCAAGAAAATATATTCTCTTTTCTTACCAGGAATTCCCGTGCCAGGCTTTATTCTGATTGAATACGTACCTCTGATTTGTTTGCCTATAATATCAATCACTTTCTGTGGATTGTAGTAATAGAGTCTTACTAAATCGTACCACGCATCACCTTCTACAGCAAATTCATAACGTCTCTCTTTCAACAAATCATCCAAAGTAAAGCTCGTTACTGGGGGAAGTGCTGCTCTTGTGCGGATGGCGTTATAATATTTCAAAGCCTCAGGATCTGAAGTAGAAGCATTATTTCCTAAAATGGCTTCAGCATAAATAAAATAAACATCTGCCAAACGTTGCATATAAGTGTTGTTGGGAGCGGCTTGTTGCTGTCCGAGTCCATTATTTTCTTCTGCACCACCTACAATATATTTTTTAAAATGCGCAAATTGCTCGTAATTATCGTCCGCTGGAATGGGTTCTCTCCAACCACCTCTGGCTTTAGCTAATTCTGGATAATGATATCCAGGAAGCATGAAAGTGGCTTTTACTCGAATAGAGTCTGCTGGGTTTGCATTTACAAGATAGTCGTATGAAGCACCATTTCCACCACCCCAACCATCGTTGAAACCTGTAATCTGACTATTGGCAGCAAATTGCGATTGAAACTGATTGCCTGCACCGTAGCCACCATTACCCACCCACAACAAACCAAATAATTGTTCTGGATTATTATTATTTGCCGTCAAAAATAAATCTGGATAATTTGCCATCAATTGAAATGGACCATTTTTGATTACATCATTAGCATAATATTTGGCACTATCCAAATAAGTTTGACTACGCTTTCCATCGGTAGAGCCAAGTCCTGCACGAGTTAGATAAAATCTTGCTAACATTCCTTTGGCTGAATATGAATTTAATCTTCCTGAACCTGCAGCCGATGATGGGGGCAAGTAAGCAACGGCGGCTCTCATATCACGAATAGCAAATTCCCAAACTGTTTCAATTGTATTACGTGTCAAAGTAGTATCAGCACCCTGTTTTAAGTTGTCAGTAATGATGGGTACGGGTCCCCAGTTCTGAACCAAGTATGAATAAGCTACAGCACGCATATAACGAGCTTCACCAATGGCTCTTTTCTTGGCAAAATCTGAAACTCCTGCTTTTGCATAATTATTGACATTATACATCAATACGTTTGATTGGGCAATAATGGTAAAGAAAGAATTCCAAGAACTTATTAAATCGCTATTGGTATTTGATACGGTAAACTGGTAAAATTGTTGCCAATTGGCGTTGTAAGGACTAATCATATTACCCGCACGTCCATCTCCAAATGATAACAATGCCTGACCATTTGACCCAAACCAGACTCTATTGTAGAGAGCAGATGTTCCTGCCATCAATTCTGCATCGGTATTGAAAAAGTTTGGAGCGGTTAAGTTTGACAACGGTGGAGTATCTAAAAACTCTTTATTACAACTTACCAATCCCCCCAGAGACAAAGTAATAAATAAGACTTTTATTATTATGTATTTTTTCATTTTTTTGATATTTAAAATTAGAATATTGATGTCCTAAAAATCGAACGCTGCTGAGAAGGTGTACATTCTTGATGAAGGATAACGCCCATTATCAAAACCTGGAACACCCGCTGAAATTCCCACCTCGGGATCATATCCCGAATAATTAGTAATAGTAAACGCATTTTGAACGCCACCCGTTACTCTGATTCCATTAATTGGCAAATATTTTTTCAAGAATGTCTTTGGAATACTATAACTCAATTGAATATTTTTTACTCTCAAATATGAACCATCCTCTACAAACTGATTAGTGGCCCGCCCAGCATTTCCATAACTCGAATAAGCAACTCTTGGAACAGTTGTACCTGGATTCAACAAAGTCAATGATTCGTTCAAGATACTACCACTTGGCTGAGCAAAGTTAATTGCTTCTTTATAAGCCCCTTGAATATAGTTTCTGAAAGCACTATTATCAAACCTCAACTGGTTGAAAATTTGGTTTCCATAAACACCTTGCATGAAAATTGACAAATCGAAACCTTTATAAGTAAAAGTATTATTGATACCAAAAGTGAATTTGGGCCAAGGGTTTCCGATAAATGTTCTGTCTTTATCATCAATAACTTGAATGGTCTTACCCGTTACTGGGTCACGATATGGCGTTTGGTCAAGATTCGTATATTTAATATCTCCTACCCATGCTTGATTAGGAGCAATTTGTACATCCTTGGGCAATGCTGAATTAATCAAATCTTGGTAATTTTGAATTAGACCCGTTGATTGATATCCATAAAACTGAAATAAAGGCTGACCCACAATTGAACGAGAAATTACTCTGGTAAACCAAGGAAATCTATCAATAATGGCTCTGTCTGTGTTTAATTTCAACAATTGATTTCTATCAAATGAAATATTGAAACCACTTTTCCAAGTTAAGGCTCCAGCACCTTTGCCTTGAATGGGCGTAGTGTTTACAGATATACCAATACCTTTATTTTCCATATCACCAATATTCACTACGGGCGCTCCTATGCTTCCTTGGCCTACCGTACCTATATAACCAGGAAGGGGTAAATCAGTAATTAAATCAGACGTTTTTCTGAGATAAGCATCCACAACTACCTGAACTCTATCCTTGAAAAGCCCTAAATCAAAACCAACATTATAGGTTTTTGTGTTTTCCCATTTCAAATCTGGATTCGGGAATCTGCCTGCCAAAAATCCTGTGCCTGATTGAGTAGTTGTTGCTGTTAACGGTGCAAAAGTATTTTTGCCATAGTATGTATTTCCTGTGGTTCCTGTTTCCAGTCTTAATTTTAAATTGCTAATTACACTCAAGTCTTGCATAAAGTTTTCCTTAGACACTATCCAAGCCACCGATACAGAGGGGAAATAACCCCATTTATTATTGGGACCAAACAATGACGAAGCATCTGCTCTATAACTTGCCTGCAAAATATATTTGTTGTCATAAATATATCCCAAACGAGTAAAATATGATTCACGAGTTTGATCATCTCTACTACTGGTACTCAATGAAGTTTTGGCATCTCCCAAAGTCAATTCAGATAAAGCATTATTAGCAAATCCTGTTACTCTACCACCCAAAGTTTCATAAAATTGAGCTTGCGCTTCGTGTCCGACCATGATATTCACATCATGTTTACCTAAGAATTTCTTTACATAATTCAAGCGTTGATTGGCAGTCCAGTTATAATTATTGCCTGAATATCTCTCAGAGGTTGAAATTGGGTTTCTTGCTCCTGCCGTCAATTCATTACTACCGAATGAATAAGATGGGCGAAAAATGGCTCTTGTATCATTACCAAAAGTGCCGTTAAATTCACCGTGAAGCGTAAAATCCTTCAAAAAAGTAAGGTCAGCATAGATGGTTCCGAAAGAGGAAAGACGATTGTAATTATTGGTGTTAGTATAAGCCAAAGCTACGGGATTAGTAATCTGGGCTGAATATCCACCATTACTACCAGGCAATGGAACATCCTGTGGACCACCAAAAGTGCCGTCTGCATTATAAACAGGGGCATTTGGAGACTGACGAATTGCCGTGCTAATAATATTATCTTCGTTTATAGATAATTTTTCAGCCGTTCCAGAAACGGATAGATTTGTTCCTAACCTCAGATAATCACGCAATTTACTCTCTATATTTACTCTAAACGATCTTCTATCGAACCCTGAATTTGGCGCAATACCTTCTTGATTCATCAATTCAGCTGAAATGTAATACGTTGTTTTATCAGTACCACCACTAATAGTAAGTTGCTGTTTTTTCATAGCAGCCGTTTTAAACAAAGCTGATTGCCAGTTGGTGCCTTCTCCCAAAATTGAAGGGTCAGCAAATTGAGCATTATAACCTGAACCTACGGCTTTTGCCCAAGCATTGCTATAAGTGGCATACTCTCTTAAATTCATCATTGGCAATTGCTTTGGCAACCCTTGAAGGTTATACATCGTGGTAAAACTAACTTTTGCATCGCCAGATTTACCTTTTTTGGTCGTAATCACGATAACACCATTTGCTGCTTTTGACCCATAGATTGATTGTGCCGAAGGACCCGTCAATACGTTCATTGATTCAATATCCTCTGGATTGATACTTGACAAAACGTTCGATTGCCCATCTGAGCCAATTCCTTGTGTGGTAGGAGTTTCAGGCTGAATCTGAACGCCATCAATCACATACATCGGTTGCGTATTTCCGTTGATGGTTGAGATTCCACGAATATAAACAGATGCCGCACCTCCTGGTTTACCAGAATTTCCAGTTACAAATACGTTAGGCGCTCTTCCCTGCAAAGCTTGGTCGAGTGTAGTATTTACCGTTTGATTAATTTCCTTCGTACCAATATTGGTTTGAGCGCCTGAAAGCAAACGCTTACTCTGAGAACCGTATCCTACCACCACTACTTCATCTAATGTGGCTGTATTTTCACCTAATGATACATTAATTTTACTTCTCCCTGAGATTTTTACTTCTTGAGGCGTAAAACCAACGGATGAAATCACCAAAGTTGCATTACTGGATGCCTGAATAGAAAAATCACCTGAAGCATTTGCTGTTGTTCCTGTGGTTGTTCCTTTTACTAAAATATTTGCCCCTGGAATTCCTTGATTATCTTTTTCTGATACAATCCGCCCTGATATTTTCAGAACTGATGTTGCCGTTTTTTGAGCGGATGTCTCCACAATGTGAAGTAACAATAACCCGACAACCATAAAAAAGCTCATAAAATGTCGTGTCGCTGATTGTGGTGGCAAACCATTTTTGGGAAAGTTTTTTTTCATATTATTTTGAAAGATTGATTATTAAATTATTTGTGATTGAATATATGTTAATGGAAACTATATATTGAAAACTAATTTTT
>JANPIG010001022.1:0-1735 GCA_031424875.1 Cytophagales bacterium | reverse complement strand
ATCGAACATCAAACATCGAAACTATGGAACAAGCCATTTCTTACGAAAGAATTCCAACTAATATTTATGCCGATTCTGATGCGGCATCACGTGCCGTTGCCCACGAAATTGCGGCCATTATTCGCAATAAAGCTCATGAGGGTCAACCCGCCATTTTGGGTTTGGCTACGGGTTCTTCACCCAAAAAAGTGTACGGAGAACTCATCAGAATGCACCGTGAAGAAGGTTTGAGCTTTCAAAATGTAGTTACGTATAACTTGGACGAATACTATCCGATGGAGCCTGATGCCGTTCAAAGTTACGTGCGTTTTATGCGTGAACAGCTTTTTGATCACGTGGATATTCCTGCTGGAAACTGGCATTTGCCTGATGGAACGCTTCCTTTGGATAAACTTTCAGAGTTTTGTAAAGATTACGAAGCGCAAATTGAGCGTTACGGAGGTTTGGATTTTCAGTTGTTGGGAATTGGTCGAAACGGACACATCGGTTTTAATGAACCAGGCTCGTTAATAAACTCTCGAACACGCTTGATGACGCTTGATTTAACCACTCAGATTGATGCTGCGGCAGATTTTGGAGGTTTGGCGAAGGTCTCAAAGAAGGCAATCACCATGGGAGTTGGGAAAATCATGGAAGCCAAAAGAGTGGTTCTCTTGGCTTGGGGTGAGCATAAAGCAATGAATGTTGCCCGTGCCGTGGAAGGTCCAGTTTCGTCAGATGTACCGGCTTCTTACTTACAATTGCACCAAAACGCCTCATTTATCATTGACACTTCGGCGGCTTCTGACCTTACCCGTATGAAGACTCCGTGGATGGTTGATAGTGTTACGTGGGACCGTCCGATGATTAAAAAGGCTGTTACCTATCTTGCTCTCACGGTGAAAAAACCTGTCCTAAAATTGACTAATGCTGACTATAACGAAAACGGGCTTTCAGATCTTTTGGCACTCTACGGACAGGCGTATGATATTAATATTGAGGTCTTTAACTATCTCCAACATACCATTACGGGTTGGCCCGGAGGCAAGCCAAATGCTGATGACTCCAATCGTCCAGAGCGGGCTTATCCTGCCAAGAAAAAGGTGATTGTTTTCAGTCCACACCCCGACGATGATATTATTTCGATGGGTGGTACTGTCCAACGTTTGGTTGACCAAGGGCATGATGTTCACGTGGCGTATCAGACTTCGGGAAACATTGCCGTTGCCGATGATGAAGCTCTCCGTTTTGCGGAATTTGTGGTTGATTTTAACGAAAAATTTGAAGCCAATAATCCAAAGGCAAATAAAATTTATCGTGAAGCCGCCAAGTTTTTGAAAGCCAAAAAAGATTCAGAAATAGATACTGATGAAGTTAGGTATATCAAAGGTTTGATTAGGAGAGGAGAAGCTAAAAATACTTGCCGTTACGTAGGCATCAAAAAGGAAAATATTCATTTCTTAGATATGCCATTTTATGAAACGGGAACGATTCAAAAAAGCCCATTAGGTGAAGAGGACGTACAAATTGTCATGAATTTGATTGAGGAAATCCAACCACATCAGATATACGCAGCAGGAGATTTAGCCGACCCACACGGAACGCACAAAGTCTGTTTGGACGCTATCATGGCGGCTATTCAGAAGCTAAAACACCGTGAATATTTGAATAATTGTTGGGTTTGGTTGTACAAAGGAGCATGGCAAGAGTGGGATATTGACCAAATAGAAATGGCTGTACCCATGTCGCCTGACCA
>JANPIG010001021.1:0-3195 GCA_031424875.1 Cytophagales bacterium | reverse complement strand
CAAAATCAATTCGTCTCCCCCAAAAGCGTATGCTAAAACTTCCGAGATTTCAGCTTCGTAAACATCCTTTTTTACAAGGAATTGCCCCACAAAAAACATTTCTCCGTTGCGTTTCAGATAAATTTTGAAAGGTACCTTTTTTGTCTTCTCTTGATTTACATTCTCCTCTATAATGGTTAAAATACCTTTTGATGAAAGCGTAAATGACTGAATATCAAAGGGCTGTCCGTTCATAAGAATAGAATGTTTTACAGATTCACCTTCTTTTTTTGAGGGTTTGTGAGCATAAATTTGCGTAAATGCCAAGATGGCTACCATCATCAGCAGGGCTTTGAAAAATGATTGTTTCATGGAATTGATTGTTTAAATTTTTAATTCACTAAAATCTCATTATGCGGTAAAGAATATTCATTATTAAGCGTCAAAATCACGATGGAATCTCCTTTATGGCATCTTGACAAAATCTTTTGGATGTCAATCTTGGCATATTTTTCCTTTGAAAAAAGCATTAAAGTACCCGTTTCTTTGTCTTTAATGGCTACGCTGAAGGCAAAATTATCCACTAATTTATTCTCTTTTTCAGACAATGCAACCGTCCCAACGCTTAGTTCACCGTGAGCAGATAAAGAAATAATTGCTTGGGCTTTAACTGAGTATTCGCCTACAATCATTTTGTTGTCTAAAAATGCCGCTGCACAGTTGGTAAATGCTTCCTGAGCAAAACTTTTTGAACAAAAAAGGATAAAAATTAAAACGATGATTTTTTTCATGATGTTTGATGTTTTTTTTACTTAGCAACCGCCTTTACGAGGTGCACGTTTATAAATTATTTTACTATCTTGTTCTACATAATCGCCCGCTACTATTGGATATGAATACTTGGGTGCGTGCGATACGTTATGGCTTTTTATAATTATTTTGTCGTTAACTTTCAGGCTACGTAATTGGTCAAATTCATTGTTAAAATTAAAAATATTCTCGTCAGACTCTTCTTGCCCAAAAGCAAGAATATAATCATCACCATTAATCCTAACCATCACTCCGAAACCTACTCTTGAGCCTGGGGGAAGAGAAAGAGAGGTTACAACTGCCTCCATATTGGTGTAATCCCTAAGAGACTTCCTTATTTTAGCCTCACCAGCATACACTTTTTTACCTGCGGTAGACGCTTCCCACTTTTTGTACCTTATCCCATCGGGGGTAGCCTCCCATTTTTTCCTTCCTGCTTTCATTTCAGCAACAGAAAGCGGCTTTGGGATTGACTTTATAGAAGTTTCATTTTTAATTTCACGATTTGCAAATACCAAGCCGCTTACCACAACCAGCGGTAAAATCAGTATATAAATGATTTTTTTCATATTTTTCGTATGTTTAATTAATGAGACTATTTAAACTGTATTTTCAAATCGTACTGTTTCATAATATTACCATGGTCCAGCCTTCTTAACTTGATAAAAGCGTTTGCCATCAAAACGATACAGCCCTTGCCCTGTACCCCACCACATTCTTCCTGATTTATCTTGATACATACTTTGAACACAACAATTCAAGTTATCAACAGGCGTAAAAACCGTAAATGCTTTTGGGTTTGGCAAGTGAACAGAAGGGTCAAATCTTGTAGTGCTGCCTCGGGCTGTAATCCAAATAATACCCGATTGTTCTATATAAATACCCCAAATTTCAGTTCCACCCAAACCGTCTTTTGCGGTGTATTCCGTCAAGATTTTTCCATCATATTTGCAGATACCGTTTTTCATCGTAAACCACATATTCCCAGCTCTATCTTGTGCTATTCCTCCTGCATAGTTTTGCCCTAATTCCTGCTTTTCTTTTATATTAAAAATTGTTTTTCCATCATAACGAAAAACTCCATTTTCAGAAGTAGCAAACCAGATATTACCACTTTTATCTTCCATGATACCCGTAATATTTATAGGAGGAAGCTCTTGAAATAATGAAAAACTTCGCCCACCTTCGCTATCGGCAGTTGGGTTATATCTAAACACACCTCTGTGTGTACCCACCCAAATATTCCCCGATTTATCAATAAGTATGCCTTTTCGGGTTATATCTATTTGGCTCAATCCGTCTTTCTGATTATAATTTTTAAAGGTTTTTCCGACTACCCGTCTGGGATCATATTTATAAACGCCTTGGTCAGTCCCAAACCAAATATTTCCATTTTTATCTTCATTAATTGCATAGACAGAGGTATTAATAAAACCATCAAGATTGGAGAAGTAGGTCAATGTCTTTACGTCATACTTTACAACACCTTCCCGTATTGTTCCAAACCATAAGTTCCCTTTTGAATCTTGAAAAATACTACGGATATATTGACTGACTAAAGTAGTATCAAAATCAGGGGCTAAAGCTATAGCCATTAAATTTCTTCTTATTGTTGGAGTTAATGTATTGCTTTGAGCATTTGTTTTTTCTTGCCCTTTGCAAGAGATAAAAATCGCTAAAAAAACGTAAATTAAAGTTTTATTCAATGTCATAAATGTGATTCCCTATTATGTTAAATTTTTGTGATTTTCTCTTGTTAGAAATATTCTACCATTACTTAACTGAACAAACCTACCTATTTGAAAATCAAAAGAAGTAAATCAAATGTAAAAAAGTGTAAAACATTTGTAAAAACTGAAATTGACAAAGATTTTAGCCATAAATTGCGGTAGATTTATGAAGAACAAAATTTACATTTTCGCACTCATTTTATTGGCTGTTGGTATTATCTCAGCCAAATCTTTTATGAGCAAAAGGGAAGATACTTTTTCCGAAAAACACCTCAATATCGTCTTACGCAATATCGGGCATCAATTACTTTTACAGGCTGGAGATTCTACCTCAACTGTTTTGCCCGTCAAAAAAATCAATGAACAAACCTTCCAAATCGAATTTCAGCACGAATTAGTTTTCGTGCATGACTCGCTAATGAATTTAGTTTTTAAAAACCTAAGAATCAACCACTTACCGAGCGACTATATTGTAAATGTACTAAATTGTAACAGCAATTCCATTGTCTTTGGCTTTGAAATGAGTACCAAAAATGATAATCTTACCCCCTGTTCAGGCAGAACGCAAGCCATAGGGTGTTACATTGTTCAGATTGAATTTTTGACAAAAACCTCTACCAATATTTATCCCTATTTACTATTACTTATTCCCTTGGCTTTTGTAGGTTATTTTTTC
>JANPIG010001020.1:0-2912 GCA_031424875.1 Cytophagales bacterium | reverse complement strand
GCTCAATAATACAAATTTTAACGAGCCATTATTAAAATTACAACACGATGATAATGTAGAAGTATATTTGAATGGCAATTTAATTTACGAAAAAGGCTGTTGCGCAGGAAAATATATCTACGTTCCGTTTACTGATGCAATGAAAGCGATGCTGAAAAACGGTGAAAATATTCTGGCAATTCATGTGATAAATACGGGTGGAGGAGCCTTGTTGGATGTAGGGATTGTTGAAAAAAATATTATCACTCAAGACCCTAATCTATCTCTTGCCACTCAAAAAAGTGTATCTCTAAATGCTACCCAAACCATCTATGAATTTGCTTGTGGCAAGGTTGATTTAACCCTTACTTTTACATCACCACTTTTGATTAATGACCTTGAAATTTTATCAAGACCCGTGTCTTATATTAATGCAAAATTGAAGTCAAATGATGGTTTAAATCATGCAGTAGAACTTTATTTAGGTGTTTCTACAGATATTGCTACCAATATTCAAGGGCAAGAAGTATCTGCTCAAAAGTATGTAAAAAATAATCTTAACATCTTGAAAGCTGGTACTACTGAACAACCTATTCTTCAGAAAAAGGGTGATGATTTACGTATTGATTGGGGGTATATGTACGTAGCAACCCCAAGCGGAAGCAATGTAAAACAGTCTGTTTCAAAAGACAATATTTCAAATCCTTTTCAATCTTTATTGGGTGAGGTTAAAAAGGGAAAACATCTTATGTTGCATACCCTTGTAAACCTCAATAAAGTGGGGCCTTCAGGAAAACAACAATTGTTCCTTCTGGGCTATGATGACCTTTATTCTATTCAATACTTTAAGCAAAATCTTCGCCCTTGGTGGAATCAAGACGGCAAAAAAACCCTTGACCAACAACTTAATTTAGCGCACAAACAGTACTCAACTATCCTTAAAAAATGCGAGGCAATTAATGAAACTATTTATCAAGATGCTATGCAAGTGGGAGGAGAAAAATACGCCAGACTATGCGAATTGGCCTATCGTCAGAGTATTGCGGCTCACAAATTAGTCAAAAGTCCCAGTGGCGAGGTCTTGTTTCTGTCAAAAGAGAATTTCAGTAATGGTTCTATTAATACAGTAGATGTAACTTACCCATCAGCTCCGCTTTTCCTTGCATACAATCCAACTTTACTGAAAGGAATGTTGAATGGTATTTTTTATTATAGCGAAAGCGGAAAGTGGCAAAAACCCTTTCCTGCTCACGATTTAGGTACTTATCCGCTGGCCAACGGACAAACCTACGGAGAAGATATGCCCGTAGAAGAATGTGGTAATATGGTAATTCTCACGGCGGCAATCTGTAAAATGGAAGGCAATGCTGAATATGCCAAAAAACATTGGAAAACGCTAATGACTTGGGCAGATTTTTTGAGTAAAGATGGTTTTGACCCAGCTAATCAACTATGTACGGACGATTTTGCAGGTCATCTTGCTCGGAATATTAACCTTTCAGCCAAAGCAATTGTAGCTTTAGGTGGATACGTTCAAATGGCGAAACAATTGGGCGACAAACAAGAAGTGGCAAAATATGAAACCCTGACGCATAAATATGTAACAGACTGGATGACAATGGCGAAAGATGGTGACCACTATGCCCTAACATTTGATAAAAAAGGCACTTGGAGTCAGAAATATAACTTGGTTTGGGATAAAATCTTAAAAATGAACCTCTTTCCAAATGAAGTATATGATGCTGAAATAAAGTATTATTTAACCAAACAAAATAAATTTGGTTTGCCCTTAGACAGCCGAGCCACTTACACCAAATCAGATTGGGTAATTTGGACATCATTGTTAGCCAATAATATGAATGATTTTGAGGCTTTGGTCAATCCAATTTATGACTATTCCACACAAACCACCTCACGAGTACCCATCAGCGATTGGCACGAGACCAAGACAGGTAAGATGGTAGGTTTTCAAGCAAGGAGCGTTGTGGGGGGCTACTTTATGAAAGTTTTAGAACAGAAATTAAAAAATAAATAGTTTTATTTCAACAAAAATACTTAAAAATGAAAAAAATATTAATAGTCAGTATTTTGGTAATTATGATAGCACTACCAAAATCATTATTTTCTCAAATAACTAACGTAAAACGTCCAGAGAGCAATCAATTTAATAAATTTTATATCAGTAATAAAGAGCCATTAACGCCCTTACCCTTGATAAAATTACCCGTTGGAAGCATAAAGCCTAAAGGCTGGATTTTGAAATATCTAGAATTGCAAAGAGATGGTCTAACAGGGCATTTAGGAGAAATCAGTGCGTGGTTAGATAAAAATAATAATGCTTGGTATAGCACCGACGGCAAGGGAGAATATGGTTGGGAAGAAGTACCCTATTGGCTAAAAGGTTACGGAAATTTAGGGTACGTTTTAAAAGATGAAAAAATAATTGCCGAGACAAAATTATGGATCAATAAGGTATTTGCCAGTCAAAGAAGTAATGGATATTTTGGCCCAACCACTATTGATGCAGGTATGCAAAAGAACAAGGCTAAAACCCAAGATTTATGGCCTAATATGCTGATATTGTGGACAATGCAGTCTTATTACGAATATTCAAATGATGCCAGAGTTATTCCATTTATGACTAATTATTTCAAATGGCAATCTACCGTTCCTGATGATAAACTCTTGGAAATATATTGGGAAAACAGTCGTGGAGGCGATAATTTGTACAGCATTTATTGGCTTTATAACCACACGGGAGAAAAATGGTTGCTTGACCTTGCCACCAAAATCCATAAAAATACTGCCGATTGGCAACAGAAAGATAATCTCCCCAACTGGCATAATGTCAATATTGCTCAGTGTTTCAGAGAACCTGCTACTTATTTCATGCAGTCAAAAGATAGTGCTTCGCTGAAAGCAACATATAATGA
>JANPIG010001019.1:0-6771 GCA_031424875.1 Cytophagales bacterium | reverse complement strand
TAACAGAACTGCAAATGATTATTTCGAAAATGGCAATATATTTTGATAAAAAGGCATAAGGTTCATTTTGAACCTTATGCCTTTTTATCTTACTTTAAATTGAGTGCATCAAAAAGTGTGGGGCAATCACGCCGCTAACTTGATTTCATCGGGTTCGTTCAAAGATTTTATTGCTCTAAATTTGGGATATTTTTTCCTAAATTCTCTTTCCCAATCGTGGTTTAATACCTTGGTTCTGGCTTGAAGTAGTAAGTGTGTTCCTTTCTTCGTCCATTGGATTGATTGCTTTTTTGAGAATCTCTTGGCTATCACATAATTCACGGTTGATTTGATATAACTTGTGGTTATCGTCTCTCCGTGAAGATAACGGTCACTATAATTAACAATAAAACTTCGATTATTAGAGATATAAGTATGAAATTCATCGGCATACCTGCCAAAGGCTTTTAGTTTCTCGTACCTATCCTTTGACACTTTATCCGCCTTGTGTTCTTCTAAATAATCCTCAATTTTTTCCGTTTTCCGAAGGGCTTCTCCTACTTTTCCATGCCATAAATTCCATTTGATACTTACCATCAGTTTTTGCAAATTAGACCCAATTTTTCATCTACCTTCAACATCCCTAAGACATATTGATTCAAAACTGTAAGCCTCATAGTGATATGAAACCAGTCCAAAATATGCGTTGATTCAGCATTAAGATAGGTTTGTAGATTTCGTAAGTTGTCCGCTCCGTCTGATAAAAAGTCCATTTTTTGGTGTGGTTGCATACCCTGAGACTTCAAATGTTCGTAGAATCTACGCTTCAATTTGGTGTCATAGGAACTCACAAATCCAAAGCATTTAGCCTCCCGTTCATCGGGAACAAATTTACCCACTATCACTTCAAAAGACTGGGCGTCCCCATACCTTTTTCTCGTTCCAATCTCTAATATAACCTCCATCAATTCCCACTACCATTGTTCTTTCTGGTTTGGGTAAGGCCCTTCTTTCGTTGATGCTCCCGCAATCAAACATGAATTGTTCTTCCCCAATTTCTTTTTCTTGGGTCATCACTAAATCGTATAAATTATTCTGAATGGTGGTACCATTGAGTGTTTCTGATACAGGAAGTAAGTCCTTTAACAGATTGGCAGTTTTCTCAAACGGAATCAAGCAAGCCCATTTAGTTTCAATAAAAAGTAGTTCAGGCGTGGTGTGTTGGGGTAATAACTCGTTGAGAAGGCTATACGTTTTTTGCTCCACACCTTCGGGGCTATAATATCTTGGACTTTTAAATGAAATGTTACCAAAAAGTGTTTTTAGTTTGACTACATAACTCCCCTTTTTACGAAGTTTTTGTGTTATTTTATTCTTTACAAAAGCCGTCAATTGCTTCTCAATGATGTTTTGTTGTAAACTTTTGAGCATATCCTTGGACTCAGCCAAACTCATTCCGATGCTTTCAAAAGAGTCAAATTCTTTCTCAAAAGAGAAAATATCTTCAGTAGAAATAGCTTCATTTTCGGCTAATTCACAGACAATCGGGCGGCGTTCCGCTGCAGCTTAAATTTCATGACTAAGGTTTTTTAGGGTTCAAATAATCGTTTACTTTGCGTACTGTGTTGATGGATGTATCACAAATTTTAGCCGTCTTACGAACACTAATTCCCTGGCGTAGATTTCTAACAACCGATGGATATTTTTTTAAAAAGGTTTCTCTATTTTCAAGACTACCGTCTGGTCGTCCAAGATGTTTGCCTTGCCTACGAGCTTCTTCCATGCCTGAGAGTATTCGCTCCCTGAGGGTTTCTCTTTCCATTCTGGCAAATTCTGCCAAGAGCGTAAACATGAATTGAGCAATTGGATTTCTCTTGCCGTTTTTTAAGGTCTCAAAACCAAAATTCTGAACATATACGCTCACATGAAGGCTTGTTAACTCTTCTAAAACTTTCAGTACTTCCACCGTTGAACGCCCTAAGCGTGAGACCTCTTGCACCAAAACTTTCTGGATTATGCCCTTTTGAGCTAATCTAAGCAGTTCTTGTACCCCGTCCCGTTCTTGATTATCTTTTACGCCACTAATCTTTTCAGCAATTTCTGCAACAATTTCAAGGTTTTGAGTCTTTGCCAAAGCCCTTAAATCTTCTATTTGCCGTTGATAATCTTGCTCTCTTTTGGAAACCCTAACAAATATAACCCCTTTATTCATAGCTCAAAGATAAGCACTATTATTAAATTAACCACTTGCTTAATTTGATACAGAAAATAGATTTATTCATCCTCTAAATAATCGTAATAATCCTGCAAACCCGACCAAAAATGCTCACCCCCTTTTCTTGATACAGTTTTTTGATGGCTCGGTTAATTTTTGCTTTGTCAAATCTTTCTGAGGAAAATTTCTTGTACCAATAGGGAATCCTATCATCATCAAAATCTAAATTGGGTAATTTACCAGCATTGACACTCTCTAAAATGTTTAATAGAGTTTCTCTAAGCCAGATAGATTGGTCAATAATGACCTCTTCGCAGGAAAAAGGGCCACCACAGTCTTCGGGTGGGCAAGCTCGTTTTCCCTCAATACAGGATGGATGGTTGTAAATAGAATCAGTTTCTTCTATTTTTTCTACTCTTATTTCGTGTAGCCAGTGGTCTCCGAAATCGTAGGTATAGGTAAATTTGTCCCCAACTTTGAAACCAAAGTCTCCTATAAATATTTTACAAGGGTCGTCGTGAAAATCCATTCCACCACTTCGTGAAATACCATAGGTCATTCCCCAAATTTTGAAGCTGTGCAAATGGTCGTTATCCCAACCCATAATAATTTGAATAAGGTGGTGAAGTTGGGCAATATGGGTATCTCCTTTGACTTTAAAGCGTCTATAAATCATTGGAGAAATATTCAAAAGATAGATTTTGAAATGATAGATTGCATTTTGAGGGTCTGTAATTTCTACACGAGATTTCTTCTTTGATATGGCTTTCATTTTGAAGGAATTTTACTTCTTCAAGTTAGCGAAAAATCAGTTGCCCCACACTTTTTGATGCACTCGAATATGAAGCCTTGAATTATCAAATCGTCCCTGATCATTACATCAATAAAAAGCTTATTGAAGACCATTGGGATGATATTCTCAGGGTTATTGTATCACTCAAATTAGGAAGAACATCGGCTCAACAGTTGCTTAAACAGCTCAATTCTTACGCCCAACAAAACCCTCTTCACAAAGCCTTGAAAGAATTTGGTAAGATTACTCGAACCGCTTTTTTACTCCGTTACTATGATGATTTGGAACTCAGACATTCTATTGAGAAGATTTTAGCCCATATTGAATTGATGAATCGTTTTGGAAAAGCTATTTTCTTTGGAAGTAATCAAATGTTTCAAGTAGCCACTAAAGAAGAACAAGAGAAAATTATCTTGTGCAGAACGCTCTTACAAAACGCATTCATTCTGTGGAATTATTTATACCTCTCAGAATTGGTGAGTAAATTGGAATCACAACCAGAATTAGAAGAGTTAATCGACATCATCAGGAACTCAACCGCTGTGGCGTGGAGTCATGTTAATCTGTTAGGGGGTATATGACTTTACTAAACTACTGAACAACAGTCAGTTACGCTTTGATTTGCAAAAATTAAAGGAGTGGAAATATAAAAGAATGGCTTGAAAAAAAAACCATATAACTTGTTGAAATACAACAAGTTATATGGTTCTATCTTTCTTTAAGCCCCGATTTGCACTTGCAACCAAGTATACCAAGCATCGGCCGAAGACATTTCGACCAATCCCAAATGTCTTTGAAATTTCATCATCATTTTTACCAGAGTTCAGCATCCTGAGTAGCTCTTCTTTTAAATCAGGCCCGTAATTTGCATAGGATTTTTTGGTTTTCTTTGCTTCCATTTGCTGGATTTTTATGCAAAAAAGTGTGCCGTTTTTTTGTACCACCTCACTTTATTTTATTACTCTTTACATTTTCTGCGTTATTTAGGCAAAAAAGTGTAACGATTTGGGGTATCATCCCATTATAACCTTTTGTAGTGAAAAATAATTTTGACCAAAAAAAAGAGACTTAACAGCCGCCACTATTAAGTCCAAAAGAATATCTATATAGATATTTCGTTTTTAAAAGTAGTTTTCTTAAAGTAAAATGTCAATAAAAAATACACATAAGACGAAAGCAAATGATAAGGTTACTATAATCAGCTAGAAGTTGTTTAAAAATTATATTCGATAAAATTCTATTTCTATTTAAGATTATTTTGTATTTGGATAGTTGTATCCATGTTTCGACAGAATTTGCGGAGTGCCGCCTCGTTGTTTTTTCGTAGTCTTTTGCATGTCTTCGGAAGAATCCAAACCATGCAAAAGTTCTCTCATTGACCCACCTCCATTTGACTGGAACAAAACCTCTTGGCAATGGTAGTCTTTATGCGAATTGGACTTCAAACCCTACGATATTATCGTAAACCCATTCGTAAAACACCATTTTATAATCATCATCAACGAGTATTTTTTACATTATATCTAAATAACCTAAATAGTGTTCTATCAGTAAATGAGGCTTTGTTGCATCGTGGATATGGGTAGCACGGACAATTACACACCAAACCAGCCCAAGTGTATCAACAATGATGTGTCTTTTGTGACCCTTGAAGAGTTTATTGCCATCAATGCCTTTATCTTAACTGATAAAGGCGCTAACGTTAACTGATTGCTTGCAATTAGGTAGCGTTCCGCACAAAACAAACTTGGAGTTTCATTTTTTCCTTGCCTTTTACGTTCTAATTTATTTAATGTGGTAATAAGACATTAGCGTGTTCCGTCCTTTTTCCACGTCCTAAAATAGAAATAAACTGTCTTCCAAGGAGGAAAATTAGCTGGAATATTCCGCCATTGAGTACCTGTCGGTCAGATATAAAATTGAGCATCTAACATATCCCGTAAATCATATTTCCGCTTTATTTTAGTCAGTGACAATTTCTCTAATAATTCCCCATTGGGAATCGGTTAAAACTTTGTAACATGTTTGCATATCTGTAAAATTTCTTCGTTTAAAGATAATAAACCGATTCCCTTTTTTGGAATTCGCTTAAATGTGAGACTTACTCTCCACGTAAACAACTTAATTAACTGATGAGTGATTACTTACGAAGATAATAATTTAAAATAGAAGTGTTTTTGTAAGGGTTTTTTTAAGGATAACTCCTTAAATATTTTAACCTTTTTTATATATTTTAAGCAGATAAGCTATATATTAGCATAGATAAAAGGTAAATGTTAGCTTTTTTTCATAAAAGACATTTTAAATTAATCTATGGCTTTTCGTAGAAAGTTTGCCCGACATTAATCCGAACTCCCTAATATAGCTGTTACAGTGGTTTCCCTAAGCATCATTGATGTCTTTAGGATTAGACCGTATTTGTGAGTATAATAACTGAAATTTTCTTAAGTTCTCCATCGGATTTGATTTTCTGTAAAACCTCATGACCAGTAAATACGGGAAGATTAATATACAAAATATAAGAGTGGGACTTTGCATATCGTTAAATGCTCCTCGCTTAAACATAATGTATAGAGCCTCTTGCCATTTTTGGCTACGCTGATTGACATATTAAATTTACACTCCTCAAAGGTATTAAGAGTGAACATAATATCCCCATCATTGTCTTTTACTAACAGAATGGGGGTCCCCTTTCATATTTTGATTACTCATGATTCATAATTTTAGGAATGGTGAAATAAAATACAGTCCCCTTTTCTGGAATAGACTCCAACCAAATCTTTCCCCCCACAAATTCAACGTGTCTTTTAGCAATGGACAAACCAATTCCTGTGCCAGTATATTGTTCTTTATTATGTAGTCTTTGAAAAATGATAAATATCTTATCGTAGAATTGAGGGTCTATTCCAATTCCATTGTCCTTGATTGAAAATTTCCATTCTTTTTTATTTTCTGACACTTTTATCTCTACTACTGGATTAGTACCTTCCCCAACGTATTTGAGTGCATTGTCTAATAAACAATTCATAATCTGAGTGACCGCAGCTTTATAGGTAAGTAAAGTGGGTAAATGAGCAGATTTAATTACGGCTTCTTTTTCTGAAATGAGTTTTCCCCTTAGCTGTTTAAATTCTGAAAGTATCTCATTCATATCTACTTCTTCTTTTCCTTCAGTTTGTCTAATTGCTCTGGAATATTCCAAAACATTAAGAATAATTTGTTTCATTCTTTTGGCACCATCGGTCGCAAAATAAATGTACTGATGCGCTTTTTCGTCAAGCTGATCTCCATATTTTCGCTTCAATTGATCCATGAAACTGGAAATCATTCTCAGGGGTTCCTGTAAATTATGAGAAGCCATATAAGCAAATTGCTCTAATTCTTCATTCGAGCGTTCAAGTTCTAAAGTGTAATTCTGGAGCGAGTGGTTCAACTTATTAAGTTGTACAGTCATTTGTTTTTGCTCAGAAATATCGGTCATCGACCCAATCATTCGAATTGCTGTTCCTTTATTATTTCTTATGATTACCCCTCGATCTATTACATAAAGAATTTTTCCTTGGGCATTATGTATTCTGTATTCTAATTCCCATCGGCTACATAAAGGGTTAGAGAGGGCTTCATTGAGACTTTTTTGAATATGGACAAGGTCTTCTGGGTGAAATTTATCTTTCCAGAAATCGTTCTCTGTCATAAATTTCAAAGCATCTTTTCCATAAAATCTTTCAATGGCTTTTGAGCGATAAAATGTATGATTGACTAAGTCCCAATCCCAAATAACATC
>JANPIG010001018.1:0-1370 GCA_031424875.1 Cytophagales bacterium | reverse complement strand
GGTATTGAAGAATTGAAGCAAATTTGGACGTATTTATTTACTTTTGGACAAACAGAACATAATATTGAGTTAGACATTACCCTTGCCCGTGGACTATCATATTATACAGGAGCAATTTTTGAAGTCAAAGCATTAGATGTTCAGATTGGTTCAATTTCTGGTGGTGGACGTTATGATAATCTTACGGGGACATTTGGTGTAGCAGGACTTTCTGGAGTAGGAATTTCTTTTGGTGTTGATAGGATTTACGATGTGATGGAAGAATTGAATTTATTTCTTGATAATCAATCTGTTACCACTAAATTGTTATTTTGTCATTTCGGGAAAAGTGAGTTAGAATATACCTTGCCGTTGCTTCAAAAAGCCAGATTGGCAGGAATAAATGCAGAGGTATATCCAGACGTTTGCAAAATAAAAAAGCAAATGGAATATGCCGATAAAAAGCGGATTTCTTACGCCTGCATCGTGGGTTCAGACGAAATGCAAACGGGAATTTTGACGTTAAAAAATATGATTTCGGGCGAGCAGGAAAAGTTAAGTTTTAAGGACATTTTATTGAAAATGAGTTGATTATAAAATTGATTTTGTAATTTTAATTGCCCTAAAAAATAATAAAATGATTATTGCCAATCCAATATACGATACCGTTTTCAAATTTTTGTTAGAAGATTTGACCATTGCCAAGAAACTAATATCCGTAATTATTGGAGAAGAAGTTATGGAGTTAGAGGTAAGGCCGCAAGAGCAAACAACTCCCTCGAATAAATTCTTGTTAACTGTTTTCCGATTAGATTTCAAAGCGATCGTTAAAAATGCAAATGGCGAACATAAAAAAGTATTGATTGAACTTCAAAAAAGTAATCATGCTTACGATGTAATGCGTTTTAGGCATTATTTGGGAACAAATTATTCAGTGTCAGACATTGTAAATGGTGAAGAAGTAGTGTTGCCCATTTTGCCCATTTATTTCTTAGGGTTTCCGCTCAGCATTAAACACGCAGTGCTGAAAATTGGTAGACAATATCAAGATATTTCGTCAGGGGAAATTTTAGATGAAAAAGATTCATTTATTGAAAAATTGACTCATGATGCCTATATCGTACAAATAACAAGATTGTCGAGTGAAATGCAGACTAAGATTGATAAAATTTTATCAATCTTTAATCAAAAATTCCTATTCAATGATGAGAATAAATGGTTACTTAGCTACCAAGGAAATGTTGAAGATGACGATCTAAAATTATTTTTGAAACGACTTTCTTTAGCTGCCGAAACTACAGAGATTCAACAACAAATACGTGTAGAGGAGATATTTGATAAATCAATGGATAGCCTTTTGAGGGAAAAAGAAGTTGTAATCGAACAGAAGG
>JANPIG010001017.1:0-1108 GCA_031424875.1 Cytophagales bacterium | reverse complement strand
ATTTTTAAACTTGCATTTATGTTAACGCCAAGCTGTTCCAATGCCTTTATTTCTTTTATCAAACAACCGCCAAACATGACGTTTTCGCTTGGGAAATAGCCTACTACATTATCTTTGGTATGTCCTTCCCCGAAAAATTTGGCAATAATATTTTCGTTACCAACATTTAAGGAAAGTGAATCAGTGAAACTATTTTGTGGAACCTCCATTTTGTTCTCTTTGGTCAATTCAATGGTTTTAAAATTTGCATAAGAGGGAATGTTATTGGCATGAAAGGCTTTTAATCCTCCCAAGCAATCGTCGTGAAAATGGGTCGGAATGATAGCGTTGATTTTACAGTGAAGCGTTTCTTTTATCCACTTAATTAATTCTTCTGAACTTTTGTCATTAGTTGGCGTATCAAAAACGATGGCTTCATTATTGTCTTTAACAATTAGTCCATTACACGGAACATTTCCGAAATCATTTGTTTGTTTAAAGGAAATATGTTGAAAAGAATTTTGAGCTACTTGAATAATGGATAAATTAGTAGATTTGTAAATCTCTTTTTGGTAAAATTTCTGTCGCTTTTGAGCAACACTTTTTTGGATTGATATGGTTATAAAAATCGTTAATAGTGTTATTATTATTGTTTTCAATTGATTGATTACAGGATTTTTTTTGCTATAAAAATTTGAGATTTTATAGTAAACCGACGAATAAAGGCTATTTTTTTTCATTTATTTTTAATGACTATAATTCCAAGACTATTTCTTTTTCAAAAGTTTAGTTATAAAATATAAACCGTTGGCGTAGGCTGGATGAGAAATGTTTTCTGATGAAATAACGCTTAAACCCCTCAAAACAAGCGTATCTCCATTAAAAGAACACTTGAATTTAGCCACTCCTCCATTAGAAAACATGGGTGCCATGGCAAATACTGCATTGGTGGTCAAAATTGAGTCTTCGAGTGTAAAAGTTCCTGTGTTAATAATTGATTGGTTAAATCGGTTCAACTTTACACTGTCTGCCAATGCCCAACTCCGTGATTTAAAATCATGGCTTGTCCAGCAAAAGCTGTAATTATTTCCAGAAAAAATAGCGACACCTTCTTTGGGGAAAGTTGTTG
>JANPIG010001016.1:0-2778 GCA_031424875.1 Cytophagales bacterium | reverse complement strand
ATAATTTAAGCGAACAATTGCAAAAACAACACGCTAATTTTATAACCAAAGGGATTGAAGCAACCAGTAGAAATGAAAGAATGAAAGCCATTGAACTATTCAAAAAAGCTCAATCATTAGCAATGGTTTATGGTTTTATGGATGATAGAATTGCAAAATTAACGGTTCAATTCACCGAAAAAGGGGACAAATATTTGAGTTATGATGAATTTGCCACCGCAAAAGAGTGGTACTTGGTGGCTCAATCGTTGAAAGATAGTGATATTATAAAAAATAAAATAAGTGAATGTATTTCTAAAAAATAAGTATCAAATTATGAGAAAGTATTATCACAACACTAAAAAAATTATTTTACTGATGCTTATTTTTCTTGGCACAGAGATAAATTTGTCAGCTACCGCTGAATTGAAAAAAAATGTCTTTATTGACGAAGAATACACAAAATTCAAAAAACAAGGCGATGATTTTTTTGTACAGGGAGAATATAAAAAAGCCTTGAAAAAATATTATTCGTGTTTGGAAGTTCCCAATTTTTCAAATGACGAGTACGCCAGAAAACAGGTTGAAATTTGTAAAAGAGCAATTCAATTAAATCAAGACGTTGATAATGCCATGGTTAAGAAAAGAAATGATAAAGCAATTCCGTATTTAGAGGAAATTTATGAACTCAACAAAGCTGATATCATTACCAAAAAGAGACTGAAAGATTTTTATGCTAATATTGGTTCAGAAAAACTTGGAAATGGGGAATATCAAGATGCCATAAAGGCTTTTAAAAGTTCACTTATCTACGGTTCTGACAAACAAATTGATTTTCTAATTCGTGCTTGTCAAGAAAAAATAGCTACCCCCAAGGATAATAAACAAGAGCCGAGTATTTCCCCAAAACAGGTCGAAAAAACGGAAGTAACACCAACTTCAACACCCAATGTAATTTCCAAAAATGATTTAACTCCAAAGAAAAAAAGCCCTTTGTTGAAAATAATTGTTGGTGCGGTTGGTGCAGGGTCAGCCCTATATGCTCTCAGTATTAATAGTGATTGGAATGCTAAATTAAGTGCCTTGAATAAGGCAAAAGAAAGCGGTAATATCAATACTTACGAAACAGCATACGCAACCGCACAGCAAGCTAAAAGTACAGAAGGGCTCAGAAATGCTTGTGTTGGAATTGCCCTGGTATCAGCAGCAACTGAAATCTATCTGCTTCTTAGTAAATCTAAACCAACAGCGTCAAAATTTAGCGTTGCTCCAACAAATGATACCGCTGGACTTTCTTTAAGTTATAAATTCTAATTATTATGAAACATACACATATACAAATTTTATTTTTTATTGCTTTTTCCATTTTCTCATGCACCAAGTTTGATTTACCAGAAAAGTGTAGCGACCCATTACCCACCAGTATTACGGTAACTCGCAATGGAAAAAATATTGTAGCTTCAGCAGGGTCTGGAATTGCTACTTGGGATTTACTGAATAGTGCCAAACAGTCGGTTTTAACAAATAGTGTTCAACAATTCACGATTTTAACCACTACCTATCCCAAAGGAAATTATACCTTAAAGGCAACGGGCAAAAATAGTTGTGGATTTGAATATAGTTTGGAAACTACACTTACTATTTGTGATTCTCCTACTGTAATATCTCTGACTACAAGCAATGAAACAGTTTCATGTGCTATCAATATGTATGGGAATAAGTCTAATAATGGTACGGGGCTTTTGTGGGAAGTAATTAATAAAACCACTTTAAAAGCAGAAGTTAGCGAATTAAAAACAGATTTGAATACAAATGATATTTTTAGTTTTAATAGTACAAAGCTGATAAATGGAGATTACAACATTAAAGTATCAAAAATAAATGATTGTAATAGCACTCCGTTCTTTTTAGAGTTGCCCTACACCGTCACTAATGGAATAGTACCTTCAACGGCTTCTTATAAAGCATTTACTGCTGGGGGGCCTAATGATGACAATGGTTATTATATGGCAACCGATTCAAATGGTGATATTTATGTTGCAGGTCAAAATGGTGGAAATGCTGTTTTCGATGGAGTAACATATACGCAATCAGGTTTTTTTGTGGCAAGATATGGTAATGATGGAAAATTGATAAAATACATTACAGATAATACATTTCGACGTTCGCAGAGAGAGGTATCTGGAATGGCATTTGATGGCTTAGGAAATATTTGTCTCTCATTCCATGATTTTCTCACTAATTCAAATAGAACGTATGGGTATGTAAAATATAAGAGGACTGATTTGAGTTATGTTGCAGATTTTACTGAAAGTGATGCAAATAGTTTTAAATTCGAAACAAAAGGTATTGGTGTAGATCAAGATAATAATACTTTTTTGCTTGCTACAGCCTTCCAACCTGACCCAAATAGTACTACACCAAAATATTCATGGGTAACAATAATTAAACTATCATCTACTAATAAAAAAATAGATCCAGGGTATATATATTATGATTTATCTACATCGGTACAAGCATCAGCGGCAATATCAGCAGCACATGATATTGTTGTTCATGATAAAGATAATATCTATATAACTGGACATTCAAAGGGAACTGTTGTATGGAAACAAAATCCTTCTTTAACTACAAGTTCCACAAAATATAAGACATTTATCGCAAAATTTAATAGGTCGTTAGAGGCTCAATGGATTAGTACAGAGAGTAATGCCTCAAATGGTTATCAAGCTGAATCTTTCGACAGTAGTAAACAGCCTGGAAACTGGGCTAATTCAAATATAATAACTGATATTTTGG
>JANPIG010001015.1:0-2369 GCA_031424875.1 Cytophagales bacterium | reverse complement strand
ACTTTTAAATGGAGTGCTGTTGATGGTGCAACAAGCTATGAAATGCGTTATAGACTCAAAGAAACTATCATTTGGCCCAATGCAATTACGCCAATGACTTTGGTGCATAATGATAGCTTGAAAATTACGGATAAAGGCGGTGCTTATGATGTGCCGTTTGTTGGAGGGAGCCCATTCACTTATACTGGGCAAGGCATATATGTTGGTTGGGAATATTCAAATTCTACTGGGGCGTTGTCAAGTTTGAATACAACCGTAAGCACCAATGCCAATACAATAATTAAAAATAGTAACGGTCTTGATTCTCTCCGCTTAATTTTAAGTTTTTCTGGAAAATCTATTTTAAGTACAACTGGACTACAATCACGTTTGCAAAGTACAACCTTAAGACCTGAAACCAGGCTGGGTTCATCTTCTTTAAAGGATAGTGTGGCAGTGGTTGCTGTATATGCTCTGGGTAGTGTAGCCCCTAACTTTCAATCGCCTACCCCCATTTCAGCGTTGATTTCTAATAAATCAAATACCAGTGCTACGTATCCCGTAACCTTAACGGTAAAAGATCAAAAGACGAACGTAGTCCGATTTACTGAAACAAAAAATCTGACCGTTTCTGCAAAAGATTCAAGTATTGTAAATTTTGATACTTGGTCACCTTCTTTGCTGGAAAAAGATACAATTTCTATCTCAATTCCTACACAAACGGGTGAAAATGTAATCAATAATAATACAAAATCTTATTGGCAAACCGTAACACAATCTTACATGGGTTATGACGACGGTTCTTCGGCAATTGCTTCAGCAGGTTTTGGTGCCGGCTCAGGTTTATTGCTCAATAAACATACTATGAAAGGCTGTGGGAGGGTTATTGCTGCCAAAATATTTTTATCACAATCAGCTAAAAACCATTCGCTGTATGCCGTTGTTTTGAATAGTGCTGGTGCTATAGTTGCCCAATCTCCGGCATTTACCCCCGACTCCTTAGCAACCAATACTTACCAATCTTTTTATTTCAATACACCCCCATCTTTTCAAAATGCTGATTTTTACATTGGCCTAGCCCAAGTATCCTCGCCCACGCCTTATATGCCTGTAAGTACGCAATGGGAAGACGCTAAAACCAGAACAGGTGCATATTACCGAGCAAATTTAGATGGTACTGGATTAATAGATTTTCCAAAGCAAGGTAGATTAATGATTAATGCTGAGATTGTTCCTTCTGGATTGGAACCCTCTATTACTGGTAATTTAGTACTTTGTTCAGGCGGTACTACTACACTTACTGCTGCGAGTATAGAGCAACAATTTGCCAATAAAGTGTTAGGTTTTAGTAGTCAAAATAACAATACGGGTTTTACGACTAAACAAGTGCTCGGAACACCCAATGTATATCCAAATTATGGCGTAAGTACTAACACCTGGATTAGTAATACGCCAGATGGTCAACGAGAATTCCTCGTTTTAGGTTTTGCCACGGCGCAAGCTATTAACTTTGTAGATATTTATGAAACTGCAAATACAGGTGCTGTAGATACGATTTTTGTGAAAAATCCAACAACGTTAGCTTGGGATATGGTTTATAGCCGTACAGCAACGGCAGTTGCTCCTACATTAGTTGCTAAGAAAACTCGCATTAATTTTCCACTTACAGCTTATTCTGTTTCGGAAATTCGGATAGCCATCAATTCACAAATTGTTGCTGGTTATAATGCCATTGATGCGGTTGCTATGGGTAAAATTACCTCCCCAGATGCTACTTTTTCAAATTATTTATGGTCGCCGGGTGGTGAAACTACGGCTACTAAAACAGTAAATACTTCTGGTACTTATAAACTGACCACCACTAATAGTCTTGGTTGTCAACTTTCAGAAACGGTAAAAGTAGTAGATGCCCTGACTACGCCCCCAACAATCCTGGCTAGCGGAGCTACAACTTTTTGCCAAGGTGACAGCGTTTTACTTACCTCAAGCCAAAACATTGGAAATGCGTGGAGCAATGGTGCTACTACAAAAAGTATTAGAGTAAAAACTGCAGGTACCTATACTGTTTCGTATAATGATGGCTCGGGGTGTACAGTTCTTACTTCTGCTCCCACAGTTATAAATGTCAATCCATTGCCTACTGTAACAGTTACTGGCACTTTAGGTATTTGTCCAGGAGGCACAACTACTTTAGATGCTGGTGCTGGATATAGCAGTTATAGATGGTCCACCTCAGCCATTACTCGTACTATTTCTGTGACATCAGCTTCAACTTACACCGTTACAGCAACCAATGCTAATGGGTGCAAAGCATCAGCAAGTGTAACTACCACCGCTTCTCTTTTGCCTGTACCAACCATCAGTGGAGCAACGGTTTTTTGCCAAGGGAC
>JANPIG010001014.1:0-3618 GCA_031424875.1 Cytophagales bacterium | reverse complement strand
GTGAGGGAATTAATTCCCTCACTATTAATAATTTGACGGATATATCTTGACAAACCAATTCATCTAAATTCTAAAATTCGCTTTCACTACATCCTCCTCAATACGCTTATGTTTCCATCTTCTGTGCGACCAAAGGTAATCTGCGGGGTGATTATGGATAGATTTTTCTAAAATTCTGACAAATCGTTCTGTAATCTCCCCACTTTCTAAATCTTTATAATCGGGTTTGGCAATTTCTGTAAATTCAATTTCATAATATCCTCTTTTAATCCTCCGCATTTCACTAAAAATTACAGGATAATCAAACTTACGGGCAATGCGTTCTGTACCCGTAAAAAATCCAGAATCTTGATTCAAGAAATGAGTCCAATAGGCCGATTTCCAATTTTGGGGCGATTGGTCAGAACCCATCACTAAAGCCCTAACCACATCTTTTCGTTCAAAGGTTTTGCGTAAAGTATCATCTTTTTCAATCATAGGAGTAATGGCAAATCTACTTCTGATAAAAAGTGTTAAGTCATTAAAAAACGTACTACTGAGCTTCTGATAGACAATATCCATGGGAATGTTCATCAAATTCAAAGGATGTAAGAGCCACTCCCAATTCCCAATGTGTCCCGTTACAATAATAACAGGGGTATTTTTATTGGTATAATTTTTTACCACTTCTGGATTTACAATATTTACACGCTTCAAAATTTCCTCTTTTGAAATAGAATATCCTTTTAAATATTCCGTAAAAAGATCAGCAATATGATGGTAAAAATTCTTGGCGATTTGCTTGATTTCTACATCGGTTTTATCAGGAAAAGAATTACGAAGATTTTCTAAAACTACCTTCTTACGATAGCCAATTACTCGATAAATAAGAAAATACGCAAAATCAGAAATGCCATAAAGCATAAAAAAAGGTAACTTTGAAAATAATTTAACGAAAAACATTTTTTAAAAAATTAGTATTTAAAAAAAATAACACCAAAAACTTAAGTCTAAATATCTGATTATTAGATTTTTAATTAAATCAGTATTTATAAATCCGAGATTCCATAAATGACCATCGACTTACAATATCTACCCAGTCTCGAATATTTTTGTGCTTTACTCAATCAGGATGAAATCTTTATTGAAGCACATGAATTTTTTGAGAAACAAAGTTACCGAAATCGTTGTAGAATTCAGACAACTAATAAAATTGATACTTTGACCGTTCCTATAAAAAATGGTAATTCAAAGGTGTTGATTCGAGATTTACGTATTGATTATCATCAAGATTGGACTCGCCGACACTGGAGAGCAATTCACTCAGCCTATGGGAAAAGCCCTTTTTTTGAGTTTTATTCGGATTATTTTAGAATTTTAATCGAAAAAAAACCTGACTTTTTGTTCGATTTCAACCTTAGTTTACTGACAATTTGTCTGAAACTTTTACGTCTCGAAAAAACTATTATATTTACTGAAAAATACGAAAAATACGTCGAAAATGATTTTAGAGGGCAAGTTCACCCTAAAAGGAGTTTTAGTGAAAATCAAGTGTATAGACCCCTTGCTTACCGTCAAAACTTTGGCAATGAATTTGAGCCAAATTTATCTATTATTGATTTGCTTTTTTGTCAGGGAAATCAGGCATTGAATATTTTGAAGGAATCTGTAATTATTGAACAAAAAAATTAGATTTAGGGTTAAGATTAAAAGTAAAAATCATGGAATTAACAATAACAGTTAGATACAATAAAGTTGATTTTTTTTAATTATTAAGTGATTTTGTTACCGTATTAAATACTGTTAGTAAAAAAGATAATTCAATTGTTAGTAATTAAACTTTGAACATTTCTACATCAATTAAACAAATTGAAGTTTATACAAACCAAAAGTGACTTTTTGAATAAAGATTTCAATTAATCTCTAATCAAAAATTCACTAATCATAAACCAAAAATGGAGGCAAAATTTTCAAACAGAGTCAAAGAGGTAATTTCTCTCGCCCGTGAGGAGGCAATTAGGCTTGGGCATGATTATATAGGCACAGAACACCTCATTTTAGGGATGATTCGAGAAGGTGAAGGTATTGCCCTCGACTTAATTATCAAATGTGGCACAACCCTCGACGATTTGCGTGTAACCATTGAACAGGCTACAAAAAGCTCGGGGCGTTCGTCTTATACTATCAAAAACAAACAAGATATTCCCCTCTCTCGCCAGTGCGAAAAAGTATTGAGAGTAACGTATTTAGAAGCACGAATTTTTAAAACAGACCTTGTAGGAACGGAACATCTCTTGATGGCGATTCTCCGAGATGAGGACAATCTCGCCAAGCAGATTCTTGAAAAGTTCCACATTCATTATGAACTCATTAAAGACATGGTAGAATATCAATCTAACCCCAATATTAAATCGGGTCCGTCGGATACCGATGATAATGACGATGACGCAAGAATGTTTGCGGGTGGTGGTTCAGGCACTGGTGGAGGCTCTACATCCAACAAAAATGCTGAAAAATCTAAGACACCTGTGTTAGACAATTTCGGTCGTGATTTGACGAAAGTTGCAGAATCTGGTAAACTTGACCCTATCGTTGGACGTGAAAAAGAAATTGAGCGTGTTGCCCAAATTCTTTCACGTAGAAAGAAAAATAACCCAATTTTGATTGGCGAGCCAGGTGTTGGTAAAACTGCCATCGCTGAAGGTTTAGCTCTTAGAATTGTTCAGAAAAAAGTTTCTCGAATTCTTTTTGGAAAACGAGTGATTACGCTTGACTTGGCTTCTTTAGTAGCTGGCACAAAATATCGTGGTCAGTTTGAGGAAAGAATGAAAGCGGTAATGAACGAATTGGAAAAATCGCCTGATGTAATTTTATTTATCGATGAATTACATACTATAGTTGGCGCAGGGGGTGCATCGGGTTCTTTAGATGCCTCCAATATGTTCAAACCAGCGTTGGCTCGTGGTGATATACAAGTTATCGGGGCAACTACTTTGGATGAATATCGTCAATACATTGAGAAAGATGGAGCATTGGCTCGTCGTTTTCAAACGGTTATGGTAGATGCGACTTCAATTGAGGAAACCATCGAAATATTGAATAATATCAAGGATAAATACGAAGACCACCACCACGTAAGTTATACACCCGAGGCAATTGAACAGTCGGTAAAACTTTCTGAACGTTATATTTCAGATAGATTTTTGCCAGATAAAGCCATTGATGTAATGGACGAAGTAGGGGCCAGAGTGCACATTTCAAATATTTCAGTTCCCGAAGATATTGTTCGTTTGGAAGAAGCCATTGAGAATATTAAGAAGGAGAAAAATGCCGTTGTCAAATCACAGAAATATGAAGAGGCAGCCCAGCTTAGAGACCGTGAAAAGCGTCTTCTCGACCAATTAGATCGTGCAAAACGTGAATGGGAAGAAGATACAAAACGTCGTAGATATACCGTTACAGAAGAAAGTGTTGCAGAAGTAATTGCTCAGATGACTGGCATTCCTGTAAATCGTGTAGCGGCTACAGAAGGTCAGAAATTGCTTAATATGAACGAAGAACTTTCTGGAAAAGTTATCGGGCAAGATAAAGCAATTGCTAAATTAGTAAAAGCTATTCAGCGTACTCGTGTGGGTTTGA
>JANPIG010001013.1:0-3174 GCA_031424875.1 Cytophagales bacterium | reverse complement strand
AATAATTGAAGGTTTTTTGAATGCTGAACAGCCCAAACCAATTTCAGCCGTTCAGCACCTTTTGAGCCTTCCGCTTAATGAAGAACAAAAACACGTTTTGTTTGGTATAATTCTTAAACATTATGCGGGCGGCTATCCCGTTGATAAAAGAAATAGTGAGGGGAAATTTTATGCTTTTAATCTATATCTTCAAGATGAGTTTGAAGGGTATGAAGGAGAAACCCCAGAAAAAGAATTTTGTAAAAAAGACTGGCGTTTAACATCCCTTGACAGTAGATATTTAATGGAGGCGTTTGATTTAGTAAAGGGGTATTTTATCAATACAGATAATATTGATATTGACCGAACACCAATTAGAAATGATATTGATAGCAAAATACAGGGCTGTTCAAAGGATGAAAAATTGAAGATTTTAAATACAGTAATAGAGGGCTATAACAAACAAATATTTGATATTTTTTACCTAAAAAAGATAGTTGATCTAATAGAATCAATCATAAAAGAGGTAGAAGCTGAACCAGAAATTATTTTAACAGCTTCAAATATAGGCTTTAATTTAGGCTATTCAGAAACCGAACTAAAAGCCCTCTATAAAGCCCTAATTGATGGAACATTCTTAGATAATCAAACCAATGAGGTACACTTTATTAATGCATTCAATGGAGAAATATTAGCTGAAGGGTTTAAGCCGTTGAAATGGTCGAAAAGCTACTATGCGACTATATTTGTCTGTCATTATATTGACCATAAAACACCGTGGCAAATTGCGGAACGAGTATTTGACAATGGTACAAGCGATTCTTTAAAAAATGCTTATAAACCTAACAGCGAACTTTTATCTGACAATCAAAAAAATGCCAAAAAATCACTTGATGCAATTCTCAAAAGTTTACAGTAAAGTTTACAGTAAACCAAAGTAAATATTTATTGTTGTCCGTTCTTTTCAATTTTACATCATCAATTGAGAGTAACGGTAGCTACCATTTTTCAAACTTTAAAAAGTAAAAAAAATGGAACAACAATTTTTAAATTTCAAACAGCAACTTGACCGCATAGAGCGTGCAAGTTTGGGACAAAAACCCGTATTAAATTTTGAGGAATTTTGCCTATACACAGGCATTAGTTCAAGTTTCGCCTACAAGCTAACAAGTGGGCGTGTTATACCATATTCACAACCCAACGGTAAGAAAATCTACTTTGACCGTGAAATTGTAGATAAATGGTTGCTTAAAAATCCTATCAAAACCATTCCACAACTCAAAGGGGAGTTAAAAAAATAGTGTCAGCAGATGGAAACTACCGACACTAAAAAATCTTTGATTGTAAGACAGTCCAAAGATAACACCCACGAAGCACAAGAAAAAATAGTCTATGATTATTTACTCATGCACGTAGCTACTGCAAGCATGGTTACTGATGCCACGGGCGTACCTCAAAAGTGCGTAACAAGGTATAAGAGAAACTACGAACAGGCTGGACGATTGCAACAAATTAAAAAAGATCGTTGTAAGATAACAGGCAGAAATGTTTGGTACATCACAACCAACAAGGATCTATTTGTTAAAACTTCGCCACAATTAACCCTGTTCGACCTATGAAAAAGACCCAAAGCAAAGCTATACAGGCATTAATTGAACTGAAAGAAAATAATTGGAAGCAACAGCACCCAAACAGCCCTAACTATCTAATGCCGACTTACAAGTATGATGATAGCAAGGCAAATGGACTGACCTCCGCTATAATTGATTTTCTTAATATTACGGACGGATGCCATGCAGAAAGGATTTCCATTGAAGGCAGAACGATTGACGCCAGAAAAACAGTAACTAATGTAGCCGGTCAAGTTCAGCAGATTGGCAGTATCAAAAGAATTAAATCATCTATGCAACTTGGTACGGCAGATATTAGCGCCACCGTTTTAGGGCGTTCAGTCAAGATTGAGGTTAAAATCGGACGGGATTTTCAGAGCGAAGCACAGAAAGAGTACCAACGTCAAATCGAAAGCGCCAAAGGATACTATGTTATAGCAAAGGATTTTGAAACCTTTTACTATTGGTTCACTTCTAAATTTAAGAAAGCCAATGAGTAAACCAAGATACGCAACCGTACCGATAACTCTTTTGAAAAACATTCATAAAGACCATAGGGAAACGATTAGACAGATGTTTAATTATGCCGTGTATGACAGAATGATTAAGGAATTACCAGATATGGACGAAGACGATTTAACAACGGATGAAATTGAGTTTTCGCTGGAATACTTTTGCATTGTTCCAAGTCGTCTTGAATCTCGATTGAAAGAAGGAAGAGAAATTTATGCTAAATACCATACCGACCCCAACGCAAGTGTTAGCATTGATTTGTTAATAAAATTTCACGAGAATAAGACAGAATTTGAGTTGATGGTTTTTAGTTTCTACTGTGCTATTCGTAGCATGGTAGGGACTTCACCATACTGGAAAGGAACGGATGATAATTGGATTGCACGGGCGTTTGGTTATTCGAATTTTAAAGAGTATCAAGACGCTAATCCAACGCAAATTGAAAAGGATTTGAGAGCCAAATATTCAAAACGTTATTGGTTGGATAAAATCAAATTAACCTTACAAAATGATTGGCACTTGATTTATGTTTCAACGAACAAATACATGAAAGTTAGAGGGTTTTACGTGTCAATGAAAATGAGCTACGAACAGTTAGTTTTGATTGCAAAGGAAAAAAACGAAAAGTATAAATCAAAAAAGATACTTCGTGAAGCGGTACTTGCAAGGGTATTTGGATAGTGTTTTGAACAGCACAGACCGCAGCACAAGAACGGCACAGATACAGCACAAGAACGGCACAACTACAACATCTAAAAAAAGGTGTTTAAAAAAGATTTTTAAAAAAGGTATCTAAAAAAGATTTTTAAAAAAGATGTTAAACGCAATTTTCAAAAAAATGAAAATCACGACATCAACAAAATTAAATTTTTCAATCAAGAAGTAAATCAAGACTTTCTCCTAAAAGACAAACCTTTAAAAAAAGAATAAAGAGGCCTTGAACTAAGTTTTTAGTTTTAAATATTAAAGGGTATTCAGTTTTGAAGCCTGTAAACAACAAATAATTACAGAAATGAAAGGAATAACGAACAACCCCAACGGCAGACCAAAGGGCGTACCCAACAAAGCAACT
>JANPIG010001012.1:0-3019 GCA_031424875.1 Cytophagales bacterium | reverse complement strand
TGTTCCAAATCCTCCCCCACCTGGTGTCCAAATAATTAATTTATCTCCTTTTTCAGCCGTAAATTCTTGGCTTGAATATTGAGTACCATCTATTTTTTTAAGCATATGTTTTCCCACTTTTCCTTCAGCTCCACCATTTAATCCATATGGTTTCTGTATTTGATGTTGGCGCAAAAGTGACACTTCCACATCATCTAAAAATTCTACTTCCCTAATGATTCCATTTCCTCCTTTAAATTGACCTTCACCTCCAGAATTTTCTCGAATTTCAAAGCGATTCAAATATACTGGATAACGTAATTCCATCACTTCGGCATCAGTAATTCTTGTATTTGTCATGTGTGTATGTACGCCAGATGTTCCCGCAAAGCCCTCTCCTGCCCCACTACCGCCACAAATTGTTTCATAATAGCCAAAGTTTTTGTTACCAAATAAAAAATTATTCATTGTCCCCTGCGAACACGATACTATTCCAAAAGCTTTCAAAAGTGTATCAGTCAATCGCTGGCTGACTTCTACGTTTCCACCTACCACAGCGGGACATTCTTCTGGATGTTCTGAAAAATCAGGATTTAATATGGACTGGCTTGGAATGATTAATCGTACTGCTTTTAAAATGCCGTCATTTAAAGGAATTTTCTCATTCAACAACAACCTTAACACATATACCACTACTGAATTTACAATGGCAATATTGGCATTTAAATTTCCATCGTGTGTACTGGCCACACCAGAAAAATCTATAACACACTCATTATCAGATATTTCTACTCTAACTTTCAACTTTGAACCATCATCCAATAACTCTTTTGCTTCATAAATTCCATTACCAAATTTTTGTAACCTTAATTTCATTTTTTGGGTAGAATAGTCCTTCAATCGCTTCATGTAGAAATGAACTTTAGACAAACCATGTTCTAATACTAAGTTTTGCAAAGCCAATTCTCCATTTCGATTAGAGGCCAATGCAGCATTCAAATCAGCCAAATTTTCTTCCAAAGCACGAGTTGGATATTTTGAATGTGTCAGAATATCCTTAATTTCTTCCCAACGCATTTCACCGTTTTGTACTAAATACATTGGAGGAATTACTACTCCTTCTTCAGCTAAGTTTTTTGAATAAGGCGGCATGGAAGCAGGGCGAATTCCGCCAATTTCGGAATGATGACAACGATTAACCACATAGCCAATCAGTTGATTATCAATGCTATATACAGAAGAAACAAGTGTAATATCAGGCAAATGCGAACCTCCATATTTAGGGTGATTCGTTATAACAACATCGCCTTTTTCGATAGAAATATATTTCAAAATACTCCTTACACATACGCCCAAACTACCTAAATGTACTGGAATATGTGGGGCATTAGCAATCAATTCTGCCTCAGCATCCAACAAAGCACATGAGAAATCCAAACGTTCTTTGATATTGACCGACAAAGCAGTTCGTTGTAATAAAACGCCCATGTTTTCAGCAATTGACATGAAACGATTGGTGAATAATTCTAATTGAGACGCTTCACTATGGTTTGCATCAACTTTTATATTTGCCAGATTATCAATCTTTCGAATAATTCCTGTGCCATTTTTATCCAAAATTAATTCCCAGTTTTTCTCGATAACTGTTGTGCTGAATCTATCTAATAGTAAAGAAAAACCAGAAATTTTATCACCTACTTTTAAATCTTCACGGAGAAATACAGGAACCTCAATCCATTGGTCTTCAACAAAAGCCTTGTGATATTTTTGTGAGTTAATAATATTTTTCATCGGGCTTTGAGAATCAAATTGTGGAGATTTCTCAAAATAGTCATCACTCGTTCTCTCCATGCCTATTACTCTTAAACTTTCAATTTCAATGGCCCGATTCTCTACCCAATGTCCATAAATACTGATATACTTTTCTTTAAACTTAGCAACAACCCTCTCATAATCAGACCATTCCAATTCAATACTCGAATCTTGTCCTTTGAAGCGGAGATAAATTAAATGATTTTTGAAGGTAATATTATTTTCTAAAACTTCATCTATTTTTAACTGTTGTACTACCCTTTCTCTGAGTTTTTGAAATTCTATTTCAATATTTTCCAACAATTCTACTTCAAAATTTTGTAAAATTGAAGCCTCTGCAAAACGTTCAATATTGGCTTTTGAAATCCCATAAGCCGATAAAATTCCAGCATCTTTGGGCAATAAAATTGTTTTAATATTCAATAAATCAGCTATACCGCAAGCATGCAATCCATCTGCACCACCGAAAGCAACAAGGGCATAATCATCCGTTGAATAACCTTTTGTGATAGAAATTTTACGGACAGTATCAGCCATTTTTTCATTGGCAATTGCTCGAAATCCTTCTAAAATTTCTTCTCTACTTACCTTATTATTAAACGATTGTAAAATATGCTCTAATCTTTCTGCGGCTTTTTCTTTAAAAACTGGAATTCCAAATTGCGAAGTATCAATTCTTCCTAAAAGCAAATTGACATCCGTAATGGTTAAGGGTCCGTCTGCACCGTAACAAGCTGGGCCAGGCATTGCTCCTGCACTCTCGGGCCCCACAGTAATTTTGAAGCCATCGTAACTACAAATAGATCCACCGCCTGCCGCCACTGTTTCAATCGCTAAAGATGGGCTGAAGATTTGCGCATTGCCAATTTTTTGAGAAAATTGATATTCAAATTCACCATCAAAACGGGCAACATCTGTACTTGTGCCGCCCATATCAAAAGCAATAACTTTCTGATAATTAGCCTGTTGGGCAATATTCGCAGCCCCAACCACCCCACCAGCGGGACCTGAGAAAAGGCTATCTTTGGGATAAAAATTCTCGGAACGTACTAAACTCCCCGCACTCGTCATCACATGGATAGATTGATTGGGTAGTTTATCTTGAATATTTTGAAGATAATTAGAAATGATAGGCGATAAATAGGCGTTCACCACCGTTGTTTCTGCCCGATTCAGAAACTTAATTTGCTGACTTAATTCCGTAGAAATATTGACAAATTTAAAATCT
>JANPIG010001011.1:0-1270 GCA_031424875.1 Cytophagales bacterium | reverse complement strand
ATTTTGCGAATAATTTTTATCTGTATGAAAATATTTTTTCAAACTTAAATTCAAGTTGGTTCCATTACTTCGGACGGTTGTATCATTACTTGACACAATATTTTGTCCTTCTTGAAAAACCATCTTTATAGTTTTATGCGAGGCATCTGTAAAGAAAATTTTCTGAACATTGGGTGAAAAATTATTAGCATTTGGCTGTTTTCCATAAAACTGAGGTTCCAAGATTTGTATCATTTCTTCTGCCAGTTTTTTATAACCCTCCAAGGTATAATGAACCCCATCCGAACCCTTCAAGCCCATGGCCGTATAAGGCGTAGTTTGTGGGAAGATGCTCGCCATATACCGTTGAGATTCACGAATGTCAGCCCCTGCTTCCGTGAAATTGAACCTCACCATATCATTTTGAAAGATATAAAACTGCTTAGTATTGGGGAAATCTTGCTGAAAAAATCCCATCAATTTTCTTAATTTTTTGTCATACGCCACTGCATCTGTTCTACTAAACAACTCATACACCCCATGCCAAAAGAAAAATCCTTTGATATGATCAATCAGACCTGATTTTTTTACCCGATAAGCAAACGTATTATAAACACCACCAGCAGTAAACGGATTTCCAGTACGGTCTGAAAGCAAGTCCATGTACATTCCAGGCCCACCTCCCGTGATAATACATACAGGAATGTCATATTTACTGGCAATAATTTCTTGTAAATTTGTTCCCCAAGCTCCTACTTTTGGCAAGTTATAATTCTCATTGACAGTCCATGTTGTATCTTTGGCCAAATAACCTACTGCTTGAGTATCATGGTTGAAAGTACCAAAAGTTCGAAGGTATTTATTAGTCGGATAATAGGTAACCACCCCTTGGGTATTAGCATTTGAATCGCCATAAATTACATAGAAATCCCCTGCTACAATGTTCTTTTTTTCAATAATGAAGGTGGAATCTTTATCATTATCAGAAGCATAAACCTTAAAACTATATTCGGCTTTCTCGGCTTTAATAGAAGGGTTCAAAAGGAAATTATTGACGGGGGAATTAATTTTAGCCTTTTGAGAAGTGTAAAGTTTTCCTTCACGAAAAACTACAACTGAAATTGTCTTCCAACGATTCAGAACCGTGCCTTTTATAGGAATAACCGCATTTCTATTCACATCACGAGGAAATAACTGAAAATCTTGAGGAAGTTCGGAAAAGGAAATATTTTCAATAAATTGTCCAAATGCAAAATTTGAAAGCAAGCAAAATAATATAATTGATATTTTT
>JANPIG010001010.1:0-1650 GCA_031424875.1 Cytophagales bacterium | reverse complement strand
AGTTATCCTTTTTTAAATTTATTGTTGAGAAACTTGTTCGATAAAAAAAAGGTAATAACAATCTTCTGGCTTTTCGACTATTTTCCCGCTTCTTTGAAATCAATGAATATTCCTTTTCTGTATAATATCATAAAGTTTTGGTGGGATAGAGAATTGCGAAAATATGATTCTGTGATAAAAATATCTTCAAATTTAGGGTATTTTGAAAGTAATTCTGTGGTATATCGTCAATGGAATATGATTGATATTCAACCAGATAGCACAATTGCCTCTGAACGGAAAGCCCTTTATACGGGAAATTTAGGGATTGCTCATGATGTAGATTCCTTAGCAGAAGAATGTGCAAAACTTAGAGATGATGGTTACGAAATAAATATTCATGCTGATGGTCCTGGTTTAGAAAAATTGCCTTATTGGTTAAAATTAAAGTCAAGGGGAATTTTTAAAAATGCCGAAGACTTGAAAAGAGCTTTGCACGAACACGAAATCCATTTGATAACGGGTACGCCTGGCACTGACGAATTGAGTTTTCCTTCTAAAATCTGGAATAGTATTGCGGCTGGCAAAAAAGTAATTGCTGCAGGATTTTACGGAAAAATGATTGATGAATTAGCTATGACTCTTGAAGCAGATTATAAAAGACATTTACCCGATTGTGCAGCATACATTTTAGCACAATCTAAAATAAAAAAATGATTATGAAAAAACTGATAATAAATGCTTTAAAGCGGGTAAAACTATATAACAAAGCACAGCGATTTGCGCTAAGTATTATCCAAAACAAATCAACCTACAAACAAGAAGCAGATAAATTCTACGGACAATTTATCCAGCAGGGCGATTTATGTTTTGACATTGGGGCTAACGTAGGAGCGAGGGCTAAAATTTTTAGACGTTTAGGGGCAAAAGTTATTTGTCTCGAACCACAGCAGGAGTGTTTGAAAATATTAAATTCCCTTTTCAAAAATGATAAGAATGTTCATATTGTCGGCTCTGCGGTTGGTGCAAAAGTGGGTATTGGCGAATTAACTATGAGTATTCATAATGATTTAATTGCTTCATTATCAGAGAAATACGTTAGTGAAAGTAGGTTTGCGAAGGATTTTGCTGAACGTGAAACCCAACAAGTTTCCATCACCACGTTGGATGAATTGATTGGAAAATATGGAACGCCAAAATTCTGTAAAATTGATGTGGAAGGTTTTGAATTGGAAGTTTTGAAAGGGTTATCACAACCTCTACAATATGTCTCACTTGAATTTGCGAAAGAGTTTTTGGACGAAACAGAAAAGTGTATTCAACTTTTGGCAAATTTGGGAGCTAAAAAATTCAATTTTTCAGAAGGGGATTCATTAGTTTTATTTTCATCAGAATGGTTTAGTTTGACGGAACTCATGGATAAAATGAGAGCCTTTCAAAACGAAGATTTTTGGGGTGATGTGTATGTGTCTTTTGAGTAAAAAATACTTTTGGATTTATAACCCTCCCAAACGTTTTAAACGCTTGGAAGGTTTTTTTATTAGAAAAAGCCTCAAATAATCAAATTTGAGGCTTTTTAAACGCTTATTTCTATCTAACCTATATTGCTATGTGATTGCATCAATCCACTTCAATCAGCCCATATCTATCCACCACTTTCATGATTCTATC
>JANPIG010001009.1:0-3518 GCA_031424875.1 Cytophagales bacterium | reverse complement strand
CAAAAATCTTTTTCCACCCAAAACTGGCTAAATTAAAAGCAATTGTGTAGCGTATTGTGGCGTACAAAATCCCATATATTTTTTCAGAATTAAACGTATTTTTCTTTTCTTGATGCTGCCAGATAAAGGGGAATACCAAGGCAGAAAAAAATGAAATACCCACTAACGAAAAAACCAATACGGGCGGAAACCATGTCAACGTACCACTATTGCCCAGAACAAGTAAAAGGGCTATTGTTGTGAGACTTGCCACCATACAAGTAAGTATTTTTTTCAAAAGGGAGGTATGAGTTATCATTCATTTATAATTTATTCAAGAAATAATATTATTTCTATTTGATAAGATAAAGATAAAACTAATATTTTAGTTTACAAACTATTTTCTTAGTTTTTTGTAAAAATAAATTTTAGGGCATAAAAAAGGCGGTAGGAGAGACCGCATTTTTATGAAATTATAACATAGATTTTATAATGAAATTTTCAGACAGATTCTTAATTAATATCACTCTAAAATTAGTCTTAAAACACAAAATGCCTCATTGGCATTCTGTTAGAATCTAACTTATGGGTAAAGATACAATGTTAGATTATTACAGAATGACAATGAAGCACAAAGAATTAAAAATATTTAAATGGCTTTTTATCTAAACAGAGATTCCTATTTTTTCCTTGAAGGTAATAAAGCCGTTACGGTAATCTCAATATTAGCTCCACCTGCAAGACTGGCAACGCCCACAGTGCTACGAGTAGGGAAGTTGCCCGTAAAATATTTACCATAAATCTCATTCATTTTCTGGAAATCATCAATGTTTTTTAAATAAACGGTTGTACTCACGATATCCTCCATTTTTGCTCCACCTGCCGATAAAATTGCACGGATGTTCTCCATAATTTGTGTGGCTTCTGCCTCTGTTCCACCTTCTACTAATTTACGAGTGGCGGGATTCAAACCTATCTGACCCGATACAAACAAAAATCCGTTGGCTTTTATACCCTGACTGTACGGAGCAATAGGCACAGGAGCTTTATCAGTTTTGATGATTTCTTTGTTTTGGGCAAATACACCTAATGAAGTTATCAGTAGCAGGGTTGTGAAAATAGATTTTTTCATAGACATTTTATTTGTAATCTGAAATAGTCAGTTCATTACGAGGATGACAATGAGACTTTATTTGTTTAAAAATTACCCTTTTCAACTTTGAGATTTTTATCTTATTCAAACAACAAGCATGCGTTACCTCTGAGAAATTATTGAAAATCTGCGTAAATCCGCAACATCAGCGGTCTATTTTCACAGACATATTTTAATCTTCTGGAAAAGGGATATAGATAAAACTTGCAAAGTCTTTGTCCAATACAAAAAGGCAACAAAATTCGTCAGGGTCTTTGTAGCTTGATTTAAAAACTTCCACATTTTCTTCGGCAATTATTCCTCTGGCGATGTATTCTTCCATGACAGAGGCGTGATAATTCCATTTATTGTCATTCATTTCCAAAATCCCAATGAGGCGTTCGCCAATTTGGATAGGACTTTGTGATACACCAAAAATGGGATATTTGGAAAACCCTCTCGTGCGTATTTGATATGAGGTTTCCTTCAGAAAGTCGGCAACCAACGCAAAGTCGGTTGAAATGATGCCCAATCGCTTTCCATCTAAATCATGCGAATTGGCGGCATTGGATATGGCTTGATAATCTTCTAACATATTCGAGGTTCGTTATTCGATGTCCGATGTTCGTTATTTGATGTTCGTTGTTCGGGAACTATTTTCGAACAACGTAAAATGAACATCAAACATCGAAAAACTAAAATCTTGCTGCGCTGAGTAAACTTAAATCTTTATAATTCATGCCAAATTTTTTGGCGATGTTGGCGTTTGTTATACTGCCTTTGAAACAATAAACACCTTTCATGAAGGCTTTGTTCGCAAAAATAGCTTCTTCGATGCCCCCTGTTTTGCCCGTTTTCAAGAGAAAAGAAGTAAAAATATTACTCAAGGCCAAACTGGCTGTATGGGCAACTCTTGAGGGAATATTAGGCACGCAATAATGTATTACATCATGTCTCCTAAATATAGGTTTATCAAGATTAGTCATTTCGGAAGTCTCAAAACAACCGCCTTGGTCAATACATACATCAATAATCACAGAGTCTGGTTTCATCATCGAAACCATTTCTTCGGTAACAATGCAAGGTGTGAAACCATCAGCCGCACGCAATGCCCCAATCACTACATCCGCCTCCACGATAGCTTGTGTGAGCGTGTTGGAATCGATGATGCAGGTATAAATATTTTGTCCAACAGAGTATTTTAGTCGTTGTAATTTGTAAATATCTTTATCAAAAACCTTCAAATCTGCTCCTAATCCGAGGGCAATTCTTGCGGTATATTCCGAGACTGTTCCAGCCCCCAAGATGACCACTTTCGTAGGTGGTACACCCGTGATTCCTCCCACAATTACGCCCATACCGTTGTTGGCACTGCTCAAACATTCAGCCGCAATTAGCATTACGGTACTTCCCGCAATTTCAGACATTGCCCTGATGATGGGCATTCCGCCTACATTATCTTCAATATATTCGTAACAAAGCGCCGTGATTTTTTTACGGTTCAAATTCTCAAAATACTCCTTTGTCATATTTGGCATATTCAAGGCTGAAATGACGGTAGAGCCATTTTTAAGGAATTCCATTTCTTCATCCGTGAGCGGTTGTACCTTCAAAACTACGTCAGACTGAAAGACCTCTTCGGCAGAATACGCTATTTGAGCACCTGCATCTGAATATTGTGTATCGGTAAATTTTGCGCCTTCACCCGCTTTCGTTTCAACCAATACTTGATGGCCATTACGCACTAAAAGTGCCACGGCATCGGGCGTAAGTGAGATACGGTGTTCTTGCATCGCAACTTCACAAGGAAGACCAATAAAAAGGCTTCGGGCATTCTGTTTCGTCCATACCAAAGCCTCTTGCGGAACGCCGCCCGGGTTTTGAATGCCAGTTTGAGCAAGTATTTCTTTAAAACCAGTTGGTTGAGGCATATTTTGAGTTCGGATTTATGATTTCGGATTGCGGATTTTTATGCGAATCATAGCGAGGTCTTCGCCATTAATTATTTCTACTTCTGCATAAACTAAGCCTATGATATTTTTTATTTGTTATTTTCACAAAGACAAATTTACAATTCTTCCGCCATCTTCCTGCACTTGGATTTCGATTTTTAGGTATTTTGTTGGTAATAGGTTTTCAATTTTAGAGGGCCATTCGATGAAACATCTTTCGCCCGAAAACAGATAATCTTCTACACCAATATCCATCGCTTCATCTTCGTTTTTTATTCTGTAAAAATCAAAGTGATAAATGTTTTCGCCACGTTTTGTGATATATTCATTTACCAAAGAATACGTTGGACTTTGTACGTGACTGGTAACAACCAAATTCTCGCAAATGGCTTTGATGAGCGTAGTTTTACCAGCACCCATTTGTCCTTCAAAAATCCAGACGGGCGTTTTTTGGC
>JANPIG010001008.1:0-1339 GCA_031424875.1 Cytophagales bacterium | reverse complement strand
AAAAAGTGCCAAGAATCAGGCGTTTTATTAGCAATCGTTGAGCGTGCGGAAACTGGAATGAAATTATTTAGTAGTGCAGATTACTTTGAATCAAATCTTAATCAATCTTCTGATTTTCAAAATGTTATTGAAAAATTAAACTTTTTAGTTATCAATACTCAGAACGATAAATTTAAGATTTTCTCTTTATAACTCCAGACAGTATCTCGTCTCATTAAACAGGTATTTTTACTCTATTACCTCATTTATTATTGGATTACTTTTGGAAGATTTTACTTATACAACCAATTTACTACTATGGCAGAACCTTTTTTATCAGAAATTAGAATTATGTCTTTCGGCTTCGCCCCAAAAGGTTGGGCAACCTGCGATGGACAACTTTTGCCCATCAATCAAAACCAAGCCCTGTTTTCTTTGTTAGGAACAACTTTTGGCGGTGATGGACGGGTCAATTTTGGTTTGCCCAACAATCAAGGGAGAACCCCAATCCATGTGGGTAATGGGCATACACTCGGTGAAAGAGGGGGCGAACAAGCTCATACGCTTTCAATTGCTGAAATGCCTACGCACGTTCATGGGCTGAGTGGAACATCTGCTGCTGCCAGTACAAATATCCCCAATGGAACAACTCAATGGGCTGATTCTTCACCCAATAAGGCTTATAATGGTTCTGGGCAAAATTTGGGAGCAATGAATGCTGCCACTTTGTCGAATACTGGGGGAAGCCAAGCACATTTAAATATGCAACCCTATTTGACGCTAAATTTTTGTGTTGCTTTACAGGGAATCTTTCCTTCACCAAACTGATCCTTTTAACCATAAAATTCTTAAAGATATGGCACAGCCTTATGTTGGCGAAATCAGAATGTTTGCGGGTAATTTCGCTCCTGCTGGGTGGTTGTTTTGTGAAGGGCAATTACTCCCAATTTCAGAAAATGAAACCCTTTTTCAATTAATAGGTACTACTTACGGTGGCGATGGTCAAAGCACTTTTGCCATGCCTGATTTGCGAGGTCGCTTACCAATTCATCAAGGGGGTGGCTTTACACTTGCTCAAACGGGCGGTGTAGAACAGGTTACAATCACAACCAATCAATTACCCTCACATACACACCCCGTACTGGCAACGAGTGATTTGGCAACCTCCACAGGCCCTGTGGGAGCATATTTAGGCACTGCGGACACGGGTTTGAAGTTTTATTCTTCTGCAAACCCAACTGTTTCGATGGCACCTAATTTAGTTGGTAGTACTGGTGGTAGTCAACCGCACAACAATTTTCAGCCTTATTTGTGTGTTGATTTTATCATTTCATTATATGGTATATTCCCGTCTCCGAAT
>JANPIG010001007.1:0-4694 GCA_031424875.1 Cytophagales bacterium | reverse complement strand
TGTTTTATAAAGTATCAGATGCTTCCAAAATTGCCTTTCATTATTTGATGGAAATTTTGAAACATCAAGACTATGAATTACTTGATACTCAGTTTATTAACGACAATGTGAAGCGTTTTGGAGCTATCGAAATCTCTCGGTCTGACTATGTAAAACAACTCAAAAAATCCTTAGAAAAACGTTGTCATTTTACCGAAGATGCCTTATCTCACTTGTTTGATAGTTAGGGGTGTGGGGATTTAGGTGAAAATGGGATTTAGGGATTGGAGGAAAACTTATTGTTTGTAATTTTGTAGAAATATTTGTTTAAAGATTTATGCAATGCGTAAAAAGAGAAATCCTAATATTTCATAATCCTTTAATCTATAATCCTCAAACTTCATAAACCTAAATCCTCAAACCCCTAAAATCCCCAATATGTCTAAGCCCATCATCGTCATAAAATTTGGGACTGCTTCCATTACCCACAAAACTGGCGAACTTAATGAAGAAATTTTACAGGAAATCGCTCGACAAATATCCATCCTTCATGCTAATTATCAAATAGTTATGGTTTCTTCGGGAGCTGTAGGGGCTGGTCGTGGATTTATTCAAAATTATAAAGGAACCATCTCCGAACGCAAAGCCGCTGCCGCCATTGGCAACCCACTTCTCTTAGCAAAATATACCCAATATTTCTCAAAATATGGAATCGTGGTGGCTCAAAGTCTCTGTGAAAGACAGCATTTTGCTAATAGAAATCAGTTTTTGCAATTGAAAGAAACGTATCAAGAACTTTGGAAAAATGGAGTAATACCTATTGCCAACGAGAACGATGTGGTCAGTAATTTAGAGCTGAAATTTTCCGATAATGATGAATTAGCCACCTTAATTGCCACAGGTTTTGGAGCTCAGACCTTGCTTTTATGTACCTCGGTCGGTGGCCTTTTAGATGCAAATAAAAACATAATTCCCTTTATTTCAAAGGTAGATTCAAGCGTTTTAGGGCTTGCTAATGATGATAAATCTTCGCTTGGATTAGGGGGAATGATTTCCAAATTGACTTATACACGCATGGCAATACGGATGGGAACACGAGTAGTAATTTTTGGCATGAAAACAGAAGATGGGATATTGAAAGCCATTGATAATCAGAATGGTACGTCTTTCGCTCCGCAAGAAGTTAGTTTAAATTCACGGCAAAAATGGTTGGCTTCGGGCAGTTTGATTGCGGGTAAAGTAACGGTAGATTTAGGAGCATCAACAGCTTTAGCAAACCGCAAAAGTCTTTTAGCCGTAGGGATCAAAAAAGTAAGTGGCTCTTTTGAAAAAGGAGAAGTTTTTGAGATTTTGGACGATAAGAAAAATGTCATCGCCATTGCCCGTGCCAGGGAGTCTTCAGAAGTAATTTCAGAGAATTTGAAAACTCAAAATTTTGAAGTAGCGAATGCGGATGAGATTGTGGTACTTTAACAGTTAAAATTTTTTGAACTAAAATAAATGAACAAACCACTAATATTTTTATTTCTTACCCTCTTCCTCTACCAATGCGGGCAGAAGAAAAGTGCACCCGAAGTTTATACCCCACCTAAACCTTCTAATCTTGCGGGCAAGGAGTTGGCTCAAACGTATTGCGTCAGTTGTCATCAGTTGCCTGAACCGCAATTATTGACTAAAGAAATTTGGGAGAAAAGTGTGATGCCTAACATGGCTTTGCGTTTGGGTATTGGCAATCAATTGAACTTCATGATGGGGCTAAATAATGATGAAATGATGGCAACTATGGAAGCAGGCGTTTATCCCGAAAAACCCGTTTTAGCACCCGAAGATTTTAAGAAAATTGTTGAATATTACGTTCAAAATGCTCCCGAAAAACCTTTGCCCCAAGCCAAAAAAATGCTTCCCATGGTTGGATTGAAGGGTTTTGAAATAAAATCAATATCTTCTTCTCCACAAATTCCAATGGTAACGTTAGTACGTTTCAGACCTGAGCATAAAACCTTATACGTAGGTCTGCGAGAGGACAATCGTATTGATATTTTTGATTTGAAATATCACAGAATTGATAGTTTAAAAATCAATAGTCCCGTTTCAGATATTCATTTTAGTAAAGATAATTCTACTCAAATTTTGACGATGGGCATCATGGATCCAAATAATCAAAAGAAGGGAAGTTTATCGGAAATAAACGCCTTGAAAAAGCCTAAAATTTTGTTGGAAAAATTGCCAAGACCCGTTCAAATGACTTATGCAGATTTTAATCAGGATGGTAAAGAAGAAGTGCTAATTTGTAGTTTTGGCAATGATATAGGCAAATTGGCTTGGTACGAAAACGGAAGCATGAAAGAGCATATTATAAAACAAATCCCAGGAGCCAGAACTACCATTGTCAAGGATATGAATAACGACAAAACGCTAGATATTGTGGTACTGGCCACTCAAGCACGGGAAAGCATTTTGCTTTTTACCAATAAAGGAAATGGTGAATTTGAAGAGCAGCAATTATTAGAATTCCCTTCAGTTTATGGGTCAAGTTATATGGAATTGGTGGATTTTAATAAAGATGGTTTTATGGATATTCTTTATACCAACGGCGACAATGCCGACCTTTCCATTTCCTTGAAAAATTATCATGGCATCAGGGTGTATTTGAATGATGGTAAAAATCATTTTATCGAAAAATATTTTTATCCCATGTACGGAGCTGCCAAAGCCATGGCCGCCGATTTTGACCTTGATGGTGACGTGGATATTGCCGCCATTTCATTTTTCCCAGACGAAAACCAAAAGCCCAACGAAGGATTTTTATTGCTTGATAATCAAGGAGATACGAGCTTCAAAGTAGCTACTTTTAAAGAAGCCAATCAAGGGAAATGGATGGTAATGGACGTGGCTGATATGGATTCAGATGGTGACTCGGATATTGTTTTAGGCTCGTTTTATAAGAAAAACCTATCGGGAAAATCAGAGAAAACTAAGGCCACGAGCTTAATTATCTTGGAGAATAAGCATCATTAAATTACCTGTCATAATCATCTGAGCTAACTATGATTTACTCAACTAAAATACTATTAAAAGAAGGATCAAGCGCATATTGAAGCACCTCAAACGTTTGTCGTTTTAGCCTTTCCAAATCATCCATTGTCATACCTTTTGTTTCAATAGGTTTGTGAATAATGGCCTTGAATGGATGCCGATACAAGCGGAAAGGCTGCACTTCGGGAAGAATTTTATGGTTTGTTAAAGTGGATATTGGAACAATTGGAATCTGTAAGCGAATAGCCAGAATAAAGGCACCATCTTGAAATGGTTGATATACTTTGGGAGGGTCGAAAGAGCGTATGCCACCTTCGGGAGCAAAGCCCAAGCTTACACCATTATGCAAATGCCGTGCTGCAGAAAACATCGCTTTATTACGACTCTCTTGATTTTCTCGGTCAATACAAATATTCATTTTTTTGAATAAATACCCAAACAAAGGCAATTTTCCGATTCTATGGTCACCAATTAAAGCAAAGTTATTTTTTGTCAGCAGGTATAAAGTAAAATTATCCAGTGTTGAAAAATGATTAGCACAAAAAATGTAAGGGCAATTCTTGTTGGTAAGGTACTGAAAATCAATCTCACTTTGAATTCCAGCCAGAAAAAAGAAAGACCTACACCATAGACTATTAAGTTGTAAATAGTATTTTCTCCATGCCTCTTTTTGCACCACAACAAGCATGGCAGGAAATAACAATAGGAATATTGTAAATACACAGATAGCACACCAAATTGTATAGAAAAATATCGTAACAGTTTTAGCCATAGAGAATATAATAAATTACAAATAAAAAAATAAAAAGTAGATTTAGACAAATTAAAATATTTAACTTTAATAATTCATACAATATCTATTTTATTTTTTCTATCCGCTTTAAAACACACAAATGTCAAATATATGAACTTTAAAAATTTCTTAGTTTTATATTTAATTATCTCTTTAGCGTGCCATTTTCGTATCAACGCACAAGTAGTTTATGAACCTACTTATCATACGGTCTATGCTTATTTGTCACGAATTGCCCAACGTGGGGTCATTCAGTATGATGATGTTGTGTTGCCACTTCCACGCAACTATCTCGTTCAAAAATTAGAAGAACTTACCAATTTGAGTCCACAACTAACTCCTTTAGAAAGAAAAGAACTGATTTTCTATCTGAAAGAATATAAGTTAGAGCGAATGCTTGCCGACACCAATTTAGTTAAAGACGAAAATAGATACATTCTAAAACAAACCGATAACGACCGATTTCGCTTTGCTGCCTTTCAAAACAAAGATTTTACCATCAATGCCCAACCCATAGTAGGATACTCCTTAGAATCTAACGGTGAAGAGACCAATACCCATCTCTGGAATGGTGCAAGAATATACGGATACATTGGCAAAAATTTTGGCTATAGTTTTGATTTTCGAGATAATGTGGAGTCTGGCCCATCTGTTGATAAAACTAAATCTTTCTCACCAGTAACAGGCGTGATTGCAGCAGGAACAAACGGAAGCAGTATTTCATATAGCGAACTGCACGCCGTCATGTCTTACAATTGGAAATGGGGCAATCTATCTGTTGGCAAAGAAGTATTAACGTGGGGCTACGGAGAAGGAGGCAAATTAGTACTGTCCGAAAAAGCCCCCTCCTTCCCGCTGATTCGCTTAGATATTCAGCCCGTAAAGT
>JANPIG010001006.1:0-3446 GCA_031424875.1 Cytophagales bacterium | reverse complement strand
TAAATGTAACTGGAATTGTTAGTCAATTTAATGGTTTATATCAGTTTCAGCCTCGCTCGCAGGAGGATATGCCCAACACGCAAGTTGCCACTCGCACCACGCAGGGCATAACATATGACAAGACCTTCGATTTAGTAACTTGGAATACTAATTGGCTTGGCAACAGAAGCAGTGGCCCCACCAACGAACCTTTGCAACAAGCTAATTTTAAACGAGTTTTGGATTCGCTTCAAGCAGATATTTTTGTATTCCAGGAGGTTTCTAACCAACAGTTCTATCGTGATTTTGTATCTAAATATACCAATTATAAAGGTTTTTGCTCTTCCACTTATTCATTGGGTGGTGTGGCAGATGATGCTCAACGAGTTTGTTTTTTGTATCGAAAAGGCGTAGTGGATTCGGTTTCGGCAAGACCTTTATTGAGAAATGCGACACCATTAACCAACTATCCATCTGACCCTGCTCGTTTTTGGGCGAGTGGACGTTTGCCTTTCATGTTTACGGCAGATGTAAACATTGACGGTGTGAAAAAACGGGTGAACATTGTTGGGCTTCATGCTCGTGCAAATACTTCAGCAAATACTAATACCTTAGCAGATAGAGAGTTGCAATATCGTCAGCGACGTTATGATGTGGAGGTTTTGAAGGATAGTTTGGATAAATTTTACGCCAATGATAATCTTTTTATCGTGGGTGATTATAATGATGATGTTGATGAAACGGTGTCGGTGATCACTTCCACAAAGGAATCCTCTTATAAAAAATACGTGGATGATGCCAAGAATTATCAAGTCATTACGAAGACTTTGAGTGATAATGGTTATCGGAGTTTTTTGTCGCAAAATAATGTGATTGACCACATCATGATCTCGAATGAATTGACTAATGCTTACCTTCAAAATTCGGTAAATGTTGAGTTGCCATTTATGTATCTCGCCAATTATACCACCACCACATCCGACCATATTCCCGTGTTGGCAAGATTCCAATTTGTTATCAATGCCCCAAGTGAAATGATAGCTAATATAATTGATTATCAGGGGATTAACGTTGTTTGGAAAGATAATACTTCTGATGAAAAGGGTTTTGAATTGGAGCGTTCTGTGGATAATAAAACCTTTACAAAAATATCGGATGTGGCAGCAAATACTACTACTTTTTCAGATATAAAATTAGAAGCCAACAAGAAATATTATTACCGTGTAAGAGCTATAACAAGTGAAGGAACCAGTAAATATGCCACCGCCGAAGCAACAACAGCCGTAATTTTGGGTGAAGAACCAGAGACACAAACCTTCTTCAAAATTTCTCCAAATCCAAGCAACGGATTGGTAAATATCACCTTGACCGACCCAACGCTGAACAACGCCATTCTGAACGTTTCGTTGATGACCATAGATGGTAAAAATATCCTCCAAACCGAAGGGAAATTATCTGAAGTCAATATAGAAATTAACTCAATATTGCCTAAAAGAGCAACAGGGACGTATTTATTACGTTTGGAGACAAAAGATAAGGTTGGCATTTTGAAAGTGGTGAAGGAGTAGCATTTCCCCAAAAGCCTATGAACTCTTCATAGGCTTTTGTATTTTTGCAGTCTTATGGCAATTATCAGCACAGACATACAACAAGCAAAATTATTTTTATCAAAAGGAGAAGTCGTTGGAATTCCTACCGAAACGGTTTATGGATTGGCGGGTAATGCCTTTGATATTGAGGCAGTTAGCAAGATTTTTGAAGTAAAAAGTCGCCCTACTTTCGACCCGCTCATTGTGCATACCAATAGTATCGAAAGGCTTAGGGAGTTCGTTCAGTATATACCTGAAAAAGCACAATTACTGGCTCAAAAATTTATGCCTGGTCCGCTGACCATGCTGTTGCCCAAACATTCATCCATCCCAGATTTAGTAACCTCGGGGCTTGATACGGTGGCGGTCAGAATACCCAACCATCCCCTTACTTTGGCACTTTTGGCAGCATTAGACTTTCCCTTAGCTGCTCCGAGTGCCAACCCGTTTGGGTATATTTCACCCACTTCTGCTCAACACGTGGCACAACAATTAGGCGATAAAATCCCTTATATTTTAGATGGTGGCGAATGCCAAGTCGGAATAGAATCGACCATTGTGGGTTTCGAAAATGAGGAAGTAATTGTGTATCGAAAAGGAGGATTAGCCATCGAAGAAATCGAAAAAGTGGTTGGGAGAGTTCAAGTAATTATTCACTCATCGTCCAATCCTAAAGCTCCTGGGATGCTAAAAAGCCATTATGCTCCGAGAAAAGAAATGTTCATTTTGGATGAAAATAATTTGAAAAAAGAAATTCAAAAAGCTAGGATTGGCTATTTAGCATTTCAACAATACAACCTCAATTTGCCAGAAAATAACCAATTAATACTTTCAGAATCAGGCAATTATAGAGAATCTGCAAAAAATCTTTTCGCTTATATGCGAGCTTTGGATGCGATGGATATTGATAAAATTTACGTAGAATTGTTGCCCGAACAAGATTTAGGAATTGCCATTAATGATAGATTACGAAGGGCTGCTGTGAAATAAGTACCACAGGCTTTAGCCTGTATTTTTCTACGATTACAGGATAAATCCTGAGGTACATAATTACAAAAACTTCACCTCAATCCGTCTATTCAATCGCCGATTTTCCTCTGAATTATTAGGTAAAAATGGACGAGTTTTTCCATAACCTTCCGACTTGATTTTCAAGGGATTAACGCCTTTCAAAACCAAATAATCCAACACAGATTTGGCTCTTTTTTGTGAGAGAATCAAATTGTCGTTATCTTTTCCAACATCGTCTGTATGTCCCGAAATCTCAATGGGTAATGTAGGATTTGCTTTTAAAAGAGCCACTAATTTGTCTAATTCTACCGTGGATTCAGGTTTTAAATCCCATTTAGCTGTATCAAAAAAGATATTATTCAAAATCTCTTTTGCCTCTTTTTTGATAGGTTCGAGGAGAATATCCAAGATTTTATCCGAGCCAATTTTATCCGAAAAATCAAAGTTTAAGCTTTTGAAGAAATAACCTTTCTTACTCACAAATACGCCATACGCTCCCCCGCCTGTGAGGACAGTTGTGTATGAACCCGTCTGAACATCGGAACTGGTTTTTTCTAAAACTTCATTATTTTTCAAGGCAATTAATTCAATATCTGCTTGAAGTTTTTGCTTCGTTTGGGCATCGTAAACCGTTCCTTTCAGAAAAGAGGTTGCCTTAAATTTTGCCTGTAAACTTTCGGGAACGTCAATCGCTACTATTCTGGCACGGCGGTATTTATCATCCTGACTTCGTTCCAAAGAATAATACGCCTTCTTGCCATCGGAAGTAATAAAAAGGGCTACTTGGTCTTCAAATGTGTTTAATGGGTAACCCAAATTTTCGGGTTCTTTCCACTTATTGCCTTGATTTTCAGTAAAATACAAATC
>JANPIG010001005.1:0-4634 GCA_031424875.1 Cytophagales bacterium | reverse complement strand
GGCTATTTTGCCTTTTCAGTCCAATAAAAATCAATCACATCTAATTTATATTGCTTGTCAATGTTCAGCTTTTTTCTAATCTTATTTCGGTGAATATCTACCGTTCCTTGTTCAATAAAAAGGATTTCGGCTATTTGCTTAGAAGTTTTACCCTCACAAATCAAATCCCAAATTTTATGTTCAGTCGCAGTCAAGGTACTGAGATTTTTAGAAACTTCATCCAGAATTTCTACGGGAATATCTCCGTATTTTCTCATTTCAAACTGGGCAAATATCAAAGCCTTAGCGGTTGCTTGTTCAAAACGAGTAAATCCAACGGGTTTCGTCAAATAATCCGCAGCCGAACATTGTAAGGCTTCGTACATTTTATTCACATAGCCCGATACAAAAATTACCTGCGTATGTACTTGTACGGAGATACACTCATACAATTCCACACCCGAAAGTTGGGGCATCATAATATCAGTAATCAATAAATCAATGGGATTTTTCAGGAGATACGCCAAAGCCTCAGTAGGGCTTTGGAAAACCTTTTTCTGATTCAGATAAGGAATCTGCGAAACATAATCAGTTAATATATCGGTGTTCATCACTTCATCATCAACAATTACGCAGGTGAGCGTTTGAATTTGCATAGAAATTTAGTTTTTAGAGTTTTGTTAAGTAATATTAACAAGTCTATAACTAATTTCCAAGTTAAATGTTATTAAACTAAAAAATTGAAAAATGGAGGGTTAAATATTTGAATATCAGATACTTATAAATAATTTCAGTATAAAACAAAAAGCCCAACTATCAAACGATAATTGGGCTTTTGTTAATCTACGGATTCAACTCAATCGGTTCGCTATGGTCATTCAAAAATCTGAAATCTGTAATGCCAAATGACGTATCTTGAATCAGATTTATCCACGTTTTATACTTGAAATACCACTTCATTCTTCTTGATGGAAAACCCTTTGTAAAGTAGGCGTACAAGAACGGGTGCATAATAATGGTTGGTTTTTTCTCGTTTTGCTTCTCCAAAATATGTTCAAGATGATGCTCAATAATATCTGAAATTGCAATACTTGCCGTTATTTTACCTGTTCCTCCGCACGTAGGGCAGTTTTCAGCCGTAATAACGTTCATCTCAGGGCGTACTCGCTGACGAGTTATTTGCATCAAACCAAACTTGGTTAAAGGCAAAATGGTAAACTTCGAGCGGTCGGTTTTCATTTCCTCCTTCATGATGTCTTGAATCAGCTTTTTGTTTTCAGCTTTCTTCATATCAATAAAGTCAATGACGATTATTCCGCCCATATCCCGTAGTCTTAACTGACGAGCAATTTCCTTGGCAGCTTCTCTGTTTACACTCAAAGCCGTAGCTTCTTGGTCGGCTTCGCTGTTGGATTTGTTGCCAGAATTGACATCAATTACGTGCAATGCCTCCGTGTGTTCCACAATCAGATAACCGCCTTGGGGCAAACTTACCGAACGTCCAAACAACATTTTGAGTTGTTTTTCAATGCCCAAGTGCTCAAAAACTTTCGTTTTGCCTTGATGTAACTTGACAATTTTTTCTTTGTCGGGGGCAATATTCAAGACATAATTACGAGCTTCTTGGTATAATTCGGGCGTGTCCACCACAATACTATCAAAATCTTCGTTCAACAAATCTCGCATCATCGAAGTTGCTCGACTCATTTCTCCGATTATTTTCTCACGGGGCTTGGCAGTTTTCAAAGCCTTCATTCCCGCATCCCATTTGGCGATTGATTCACGGAGGTCTTTGTCCAATTCCTCCACTTCACGCCCTTCAGCTACGGTTCTCACAATTACCCCAAAATTAGCAGGCTTAATCGAAGACATCAATCTTTGCAGACGAGTACGCTCGGTTTTTGCCGTGATTTTTTTCGAGATATTCACCCCATTCGAGAAAGGCACCAACACCGTATAACGCCCTGCAATAGAAATATCGCATGACAAACGAGGTCCTTTGGTCGAAATAGGTTCTTTCACAACTTGCACTAAAATCGGAAGGCTTTTACTCAAAACCTTGTCAATTTTATCATGTTTGTCTATTTCAGGTTCTAACTTGAAGTTATCCAAGCGTCCAGATTTTATTCTTTCGGCGATAACTTCTTTAGTAAATTTATTCAAGGAATTGACATTCGGTCCTAAATCGTGGTAATGAAGGAAGGCATCCTTTTCATAACCAATATCAATAAAAGCCGCATTCAATCCCGTAACCATCTTCTTGACCGTGCCGAGGTAGATATCCCCGACGGAAAAGTGTGGTTCGGACTCCTCTAAGTGATATTCCACAATGCGCTTGTCTTGCAACAAAGCAATGCGATCACCTTTGGGAGTCGAATTGATAATTAATTCGTTACTCACAGGTGAATGAATTGTTTAGAAGATACAGAGAAAAGAAAAACGTTGTGTGAGTGTTTGAAAGAAGTCTTTAAACTCAAGAAAAATAGATATGTTCGAGCCTGTTGAGAAAAAGTAAAGACGATTTCTAAATCAGGAAAATTATTGTTCGATACGGAAGTCGTCCTTTGAAAGGACGACTTCCGTTATATGCTATCCTCAATAATTAAGAAAAAAATTGGTCTATAGTCTTGTTTTTTAAAATTGACTTTTAAATGTGGGTGACGAGCTGGATGAGTCCAAATGTCATAACCGAAAACCACCTAAGGTATTGATAATGAAATGATTAAGGTGATTAAATTACTTTTCAAGAAAACAATCTCACAAAAACGACAAAAACAGGCAAATTCCTCGACGAGAATTTTGCCTGTTTTTATAAAGGTTTTAGAAAATTAGTTGTAAGGCGAAAGTCGAAAGTCGTATGATTTTTACCGAGGTATTTCTTACGACTTATGACATAAAGACTTATGACTTATTCCTTAAAACCTAAATCTATTTTTTCTTATGTCTGTTCTTTCTAAGACGCTTCTTTCTTTTGTGCGTTGAGATCTTGTGTCCCTTTCTTTTTTTTCCGCAAGGCATGATTTTAAGAGATTTAAAATGTTTAAAATATGATTTAAAATGTGGTGTTCGATGTTTGTAATTCGATGTTCGATGTTTGCAGTTCGATGTTCGAAATTAATAATTCCCAACACAAACCCCGAATTACCTAATTACCTAATCCCGAATCCCTAATTAATTTTTGATAAAATATCGTTAGCGGCGGCTTTTTCTTGGGGGTCGTTGCTGTTGGCGAGGACTTTTTGCAAAATTTGCTTTGCTTCTTCTTTTCTATCTAATTCTGCCAAACAATATCCCAAATTTAATGCCGCCTTAGAATTTGACGGATTATTTTTTAAGATTTGTTTGAAACGTTCAACAGCTTTACCAAACTGATTAGAGCGAATCGAGAGGATTCCCAGACTGAAAAGTGCTGGTTCGTAATCAGGTTCTTGGGCAATTACTTCACGCAACATCATAATTCCCTGCATGGGCGTCTGGGTTGCGGTATAGGTCATAGCCATATTGGTCTTTGCCAACAAATTATTTGGATTGATAACCAAAACTTTTTGATAAAAGTTTCTGGCTTTCTCGCCCATCAAACTTGTCTTATCTCCTTCAAGGGCATACGTGAAGGCTTCATAATATAAATTACCTGCTTTCTGTAAATTACTTTCAGATGGTTCGATTTTTGTGATTTCTTCTGCATAATAGGCTGCACTATCATAGCGAGTATATTTTACAAATTGCATCACTAAATCTTCGGCTGATTTAATTTTTGATTGCTTTTGGGTGGCTTTCTGAAACTTTCCTTTTAAATTATCAATTACCGCTTGTTGCTCACTGCTAAGTTTCGGACTGTGCATTTCGGGCGATGCTGGACTTTCGTCTTTTACACCTTTATCTCGATTTGCGGTAACGGTACTTGCTTCTTTTTGGGGTTGTTCCAAAGTCTTTTTCTCATCATTTACTACCACTTTCGGAAGACTATACAAAGCTCCAATAGAAAGTGTAGCGATTAAGGTAATAATGAAAAAAGGTTTTTGCATCTTTTTTTTAGAGTTTATAAGTGAAAGGTTTATAAGTGAAAAGTTTGTGGGAAATTAAAATAAGTCATTAGACTCGTTACTCATAAACTTTTCACTCATAAACTTTAAACTAAATACACTCAGATATTATTTTGCGTTAGATTTCACTTGCTCAACGAATGTCTTTGCAGGCTTGAAGCTTGGAATAAAATGTTCTGGAATCTCAATTGTAGTGTTTTTTGAGATATTACGAGCAATTTTATGAGCTCTTTTTTTGTTTACAAAGCTACCGAAACCTCTTACAAACACAGGTTCTCCTGCGGCAAGATTGTCTTTAACTACTGAGAAAAAAGATTCGATTGCACTTGAAACATCGGCTTTGTCGATGCCAGTTTTGTCTGCGATTTCTGCGATTACGTCTGCTTTAGTCACTTGTTGAAAATTTTAAGATTAAAAAATATGATATACTATAATGGTTGATTTTGCTTCAATTTAAATTTATGTTGTTATTCAAATAAAAAATTAAACTAAATCATCAATTTGTAAGTCCTCCTTTATTAGGGGACACAAAGGTACGGTTTTGGATTGGAATATGAAAGTACCAAAAAACAAAAATAGTATTTTTTTTTTTGTAAATGCTTAATTGTTAGA
>JANPIG010001004.1:0-1546 GCA_031424875.1 Cytophagales bacterium | reverse complement strand
CATATCTTGCACCTCATACTTTCTCCAAGCTCCTAAAATTACGCCAAAGAGAGCATAGACCACTACAAAAACACCCCCGTCAATCCAAGTGAGGTAGTAGGGCTTGAAGGTGAATAAATTGTTGGTCATGGAGTACATCAGCGTGAAGGCGAAACCAATAAGTAAGGATGTTTTGAAGCCGTCTGCCATAGAATTTACACTCATTCTTTTGAATAAATACGCCATCGTATAAGCCGATACTATGCTGTAAATAATGGCTACGATATAGGGAGTGAGAGGGGAATTCTGCCCTTGTTCTACCGTAATGTGATGTCCTGCCATCCAAGGAGTTGAAAAAGAGGAATACCAAATCATAGGGACAATTTGCCCCAAGATGACACAAGCCAGGATGGCTAAGTGATTGATTTTGAGTTGTTTCATGGTTAGTTTTATTAAAATTTGAAATTGTTTTTTGGTTAATAAATGTAAGAAAATAATTTCATTTCAAGAAAAATAAATAAATATTCTTGGAATATTTATGAAAAAAGGAGTTGCAAGATTGATTGCAACTCCTTTTGAGGAACTCTCCAAAAATTATTACCTGCAATTGATATTGTTTCGAGAAGATAAATTACAGATATTTACAACTTTATTTTAAGCTAATTTACTTTCCAATTCCTCAATGCTTTTATACGGTTTTATAGTTTGAATTTTACCATTTTGATCATAAAACAGTTCAGTCATCTTTACGGAACGTAGATGCGTGATACCTTCTGATAGGCTTGAATCATGATAGAATAAGTAAGTTCTACCTTCGAAATCACAAATGGAGTGGTGGGATGTCCAGCCGACAACAGGTTCTAAAATCCGCCCTTGATAGGTAAATGGTCCGTAGGGATTATCGCCTGTGGCATAACAAATGAAATGGGTGTCGCCAGTTGAGTAAGAAAAATAATATTTCCCTTGGTATTTATGCATCCATGGAGCTTCAAAAAACCTTCTTTCGTTATCACCAGCCAATAACGGATTTCCGTTTTCATCTAAAATAATGAGTTCCTTTACAGTCTCAGCCAGATGTTTCATATCATCCGAAAGTACTGCGATTTTAGCACCTAAAGCGGCTTCATTCGGAAGAGGTTCTTTATGAGTTTCATCATAGACATTATCACGATAAGACTGCATTTGTCCACCCCAAATCCCGCCAAAATACAGATAATATTTGCCATCATCATCTTGAAAAATGGCTGGGTCAATGGAGTAGCTGCCTTCAATAGGATTAGGCTCTGGTACAAATGGACCCGTTGGTAAATCGCTAATAGCCACGCCAATTTGAAAGATTCCATCAGCTTTTTTGGCGGGAAAATAAAGATAATATTGTCCACTTTTCTCTGCTGCGTCGGGAGCCCACATTTGACGTTCTGCCCAAGGGACATCCTTTATGTGCAAAGCTAATCCATTATCAACTGGCTCACTGTCAGGGTTTTCCATTGACAATACATGGTAATCTTCCATTCCGAAATGGTCGCCATTATCATTGAAAGGAATTCCTGCATCAATATCGTGCGAG
>JANPIG010001003.1:0-4441 GCA_031424875.1 Cytophagales bacterium | reverse complement strand
GTTATTTTTTAATTAAATCATTATGTTTGTTTTTTATCTAATAAAAAAACAATGCAAAACACAATAACGACTCCCCCAAATCCACTTGGGAAAATTGCTCTGTCTTTCTCGGGCGGAGGCTTTCGGGCTACTTCTTTTTGTCTTGGCAACCTTTCATATCTCGATTATCGCAAGGTTTCTGACGACAAAGGTAATCAGGAAACTTTACTCAGTCGAGTAGAATTTATTTCCTCAGCTTCGGGTGGGAGTTTTGCCAATTTAAGCTATGCTTATTTTCTGTATTCTAATAAGACTTTCGAGGAATGCTATCAGACATTACGAGAATTCATGACAGGGACAACGTTACTGGATGTTGTGTTGGAAAATCTAAATACGCCTAATGTTTGGAAGAAATATCCTCATAAAGGGCGTAATCTCATCAACGCTTTTGCTATAGCTTATAACGAGAAACTATTTAACGGGGCTAATTTGGGGCTTTTAACTAATCCTGCAAAGATAGAATCGTTGCGGGAAATATGCGTAAATGCTACCGAATTCGAGGATGGAATGTCCTTCCGTTTTCAGAATAGTGATGGCAAAACTCGTACTGGCAAAGTGGGCAATAGCAATCTATATCTCAGTACTAAGCCAGAATTTCTCCCCATTGTTGGCAAAATTCATTTGGCTGATATTGTGGCAGCTTCTTCTTGTTTCCCAGCAGGTTTTGAACCCATTCTTTTCCCAGATGATTTCACACATCAAGATCTGACTATTGAACAATTATCTTCTACCATTTATGCCAATAAGCAGGAGACTTTTAGGTCAATTCCTTTGACTCCCGATGCTCAAAAATCCTTGGATGAGTCAGAAGAAAATGAGATCGACGAATGTTCTGAACCAAGCCTAAAATTTGCCTTGATGGATGGCGGAATTGATGACAATCAAGGAATTAATAGTATGATGTTGGCAGACAAGCGACGTAAAGATGGCAATAATTTTGATACGCTAATTGCCTGTGATGTAGGGAGTTATTTTATGGATGCCTACTTGCCCTCAAAAGAAAATAAGAAAAGTTCTTTAGGGAAATTTTCATTGACTAACCTTTCATCACTCTATTTTTTAGTCTGTGTAGCTTTGATAATTTCGGGCATCTTTTTAGGTAAATATACTGATGAAATCTGGAAAATAATTTTTATTACAGTTGGAGCCATGGGAATAGTAATTGGGTTATTATTTTATGGGTTTGTCAATAGTAAATATCAAAAATTGGTTCATGGAGATTGGGGGAATATTGTCCATAAATATGTAAAATATTTTCTGAAAATTAGGCTGAGTGTTTTGGAACAGATGCTTACGGCAAGAGCAGAATCGGTTTTAAAGATGACTACAAGTATTTTTATGATTCAGCTACGTAGGATGAGTTATCAGTTATTTTATTCTCAGGAAAAATGGGAAAACAGAAGAATAACAGCCACTATTTACGAGCTTAGCACGAAGGAATACCCCATTACCGAAAAAAGATTTAAAGGTAAATTGCCCAAAACTTGGTTGCAAATTGAACATCCAAGCGAAGCACTCATGCACACCGCCCAACAAGCCCGTGAAATGGGTACAACCCTTTGGTTTGATGAAAATAATATGGACAAAAGGGATAAAATCATCGCCACAGGACAGTTTACGTTGTGCTTTAATTTATTGCTATACTTATTTGAAATTGAGAAAATTAAACCCCTTTCGGACAGCTTGAAAAAATTAAAACAAGATTTAATTAACGATTGGGGTGAGTTTAATAAAAATCCGATGTGGTTAGTGTGAATTATCATATTAATAATCCACCAAAATAAAAAATGAGCCGAATAAATTAATTATTCGGCTCATTTTTTTGTTAGATTTGAGCCGAATAGTCTCAATCCATCAATTTATGCTTTTCATTATAAGCCACGGCAAAAATGATGGCTTCGGCTATGATGCCTACGATGGCTGTGAACATATCGCCCAACCATATGAATAATAGAGCGAAGACACAAAACAAAATAATAAGTTGTGCCGTTGAAAGGTCGTTAGAATGATTTTGTGAATGAGTATCTGACATGGGAAATTGAAATTTGATTATGAAATATGTACTAAGATATGAAAAAATATAAATCTGGCAAGTTTTTTTGCTTACTTTTTTTTACTTTTCCTTACTTTACTTTTGCTCAATATTCGGATAAATGGATTTCATTGAAATATGAAACGGTCAGGCATAAACCTAATCATTTTTATTTTCAAAAAGTACAAGACGAACGAAAAGAGGGCAGTAAAATTGGGGTGATTTACAGTGAAAAGCAGGTTACAAAACATTTAAAATTGAGTGGAGGACTTGTAAAATCTTTACAAAATTATTTCTCGAAATCTTTCATAAAATATGATTCAGACTATCCTATTATTTTCAAAATTAAAGAGTTATCAATTGATGAATATTTGGTAAATTCCAAAATTACGGGCAAGTGCAAAATTAAGGTTGCTTATAGTTTTCAACGGGACAGTACTGAGATAGAACTTACTGATTTTCAGACTTCTATCACATACAATAGAACACAAGGAGACTACAATAATTATGAAACCTTGCTTAGTAAAGTTATTGAAAAATCAGTAGTTTATTTTGATGAATGGATGGGCGAAAATTATGATAAAAACGCTAAATTAATCAGGTCGTTGAAAGTAATCTGCCGGGCTGATTATGAGATTGATTCGCCCGAAAAAGGAGATACTATATTCTGGTCGCCAACTCGCAAAATGTCTTGGGCAGATTTTACAGGAACGATGCCAAAATCCAGTAAATATTCAGCCCAAATTTTCAATAATTTTGAATATTTAGCTCCATTAAAGTTGAAAGATGGCGAATTAACTATTTCGCTCCAAATGAAGGTATATATGCTAAAAAGTAGCTCCTGGACTTCTTCAACAGCACTTTCTGATTACAGTATAGCTCATGAACAATTGCATTTTGATATTGCAAAAGTTACGGTAGAACGTTTTAAAGAAAAAGCAAAACAAATTTTGACTATTGATAATTATGATAGCGAATTACAACTACTTTTTATAGAAATGTATCGTGAAATGAACCGCTTGCAAAAAGAATATGATGATGAAAGTAACCATAGTATAAATGTGATTGGACAGGCAAAATGGCACTCTCAAATTTCAGAAGAATTGAGAAATTATGGCGTGCGTTAATTTTAGTATCTTTGTAGAAAAACGAGGTTGTCTCACAATTTTTGTGGTCACAGAGTTTCTTTGAGGTATTCACAGAGTTACACAAAGAAAATACTCTTTTAACTTTGTGAAAACTTTACGGCAGGCGTTCCTGTGTGACTCTGTGTCCATAAAAATCGTCGGAAAACCAAAAACAATTAAAATATTTTGAAAAAACTATCAATGGATGAGTTGAATCGTCTATCTGTAGAAGAATTTAAGGAGACAGATAAATTTCCTTACATTTTGATTTTAGACGACATTAGAAGCATGAATAATATCGGCTCAGTTTTCAGGACTGCCGATGCCTTTAAGGTAGAAAAAATTTATTTGTGTGGCATCACCGCAACTCCACCACACCGTGAAATTCAGAAAACAGCTTTGGGGGCAGATGAAACTGTCATGTGGGAATACGTACAAGATATACTCATTCTGGTAAAAGATTTGCAGAAAAATGGTTATAAAGTTGCTGCCGTTGAACAGGTTGAAAAAAGCATTTCATTATTAGATTTTCAACCCGAAAAAAATGAAAAATATGCCTTCATTTTTGGTAATGAAGTTTTTGGCGTAAATCAGGCCGTAGTTGATCAAGCAGATTTTTGCTTAGAAATTCCACAATATGGTACTAAACATTCACTAAATATTTCGGTAACTGCTGGGGTAGTGGCATGGGATTTTATCAGTAAAGTAAAAACTTAATACAAATTATTTTTTTTGTAAAAACCTTATTGATACATTCGTAGCGAAAAGATAATATTCTCTTAACATAAATAAATACAGAAATGAAATCAGAAAATAAAAGCCTTGTCAATGACCTATCGGCAGCTATATTGAGTCAATTGCACGGACTAAACGCAAAAAGTGCAAAAAAATTAGTGAAAGCCGTGGATGATACCGCCAAAGACATTGTCAAGAAGTTTGCAAAGTTGAAAAAAGATGAAGAGAAAGAAGTAGAAAAAGATGCGATTAAAGCCACTAAAAAGGCGGTATCAAAAGCAAATAAAATAGCTAAAGCCAAAGAAAAAGCAGCTAAAAAATCAGAAATGGCTTCTAAAATTGCTATCGTTACGGAAGATCAAACTTCATCTCCAACGGTAGTGTCTCCAAAACCAAAAACTGTTGCATCCTCTAAAAAGATTCCTGCAAAAAAGCCAGTAGCTAAAAAAGCACCCGTAAAAAAGTCAGCTACTGCTACAAACGATGAGTCCCCCACATTGAATGACTA
>JANPIG010001002.1:0-1089 GCA_031424875.1 Cytophagales bacterium | reverse complement strand
CGTTGCTTTTTAGTGTTTATCTCTTCAAGATTGATATGTATTTTAGGTTGATTTGACATTCTATATTTTCTAACTGTTGTAAGCAGATTATTAAGGTTAATGGGAAACTATTTGAGCTATTTAAAAATTATTTTATCAAATTAACATTCAAAGCGAACTGCTAAAAGCAAAAAGTCAAATAATTAACGTAAAAGTATCAAAAAAGACACAAAGCGTACCTGATTTGAAAATTTATTCCGATAAAATATTAGATGATATTGAAAGAAAACTAATATGCCCTTCGGAGGGCAAGAACCATAAAGACTGGATTTTGCGGAGCCGAGAGGAGAATTTAGCAGAAATTTTGTCTTAACTTCATGGTTACTGGTGGCTAATTTGGCCGTTTAAAATTTTGTGGTGCAAAGGTGATATTTTTTTTCTTAAGAAACAAGGCTCTATGACAGTTTTTGTGGATACAGTAACGCTTGCAGCAAAGTCATCCAGAGTATTTCACAAAGTTAATAGAGTATTTCTTCGTGTGACTCTGTGAAAAACATCAAATAAACTCTGCAGCAGACGCTTCTGTTTCCACAAAACTGTCTTAAAGCCCGTAAATAATAGCTATTTCAAAGTTGCAATTAATTTTTCATTCAAAGCTACATAATCGTTGTTTTTAGCTTCTCTTGCTGATTCAATTGATTTCATTGCCGTTGTCGTCGCACCAGCTTTATCGCCCATTTTAGCCTGAATTTTAGCTTTTAAGTGCATAATCCAGAAGGCCTTTGGGTTCATTTCGATAGCTTTATCAGCCCAAACAGAAGCCTTTGCTAAATCTTTTCCAGTTTCAAAATAATAACTTGCCGCTTGGAAATATGGACGACTATCAACGTTCATAGCGTTTTCAATTGATTTTGAAATTTTAGCATCAATATCAGCTGTTACAGGAATTGAAACCGCTGTTTTTTCCCACATAATATGAATGTCAGCACTCGCTGGCATAACGTTCGCTACTGAAATTGTAAAAGTTTCAATATTCATCGGCAATGCCATTGGTTTTACTTTAAATTTTGCCACATCGTCAGCCGCTTGATAACCATCAATACCCCAGTT
>JANPIG010001001.1:0-8051 GCA_031424875.1 Cytophagales bacterium | reverse complement strand
TTGATTATGAAACTCTGCGTAGTAGCTTCCAGCCTGTTTGTATTCATTCAAAAGGGTAATGGATTCTTTGCCCAAAAGGTCAATTATTTTTAGAGAAACATTTCCTGATTTGGCTAAATGGTAATTGATTTTAGTATAATCCGAAAAAGGGTTTGGAGCATTTTGTGATAATTCTGTCTGCGAATTTTGCTCTTCTTCAATGCCCGTTACAATTACCGCCGAAGCTACATTTGAGGGTACACTTTCGTTATGCAAACGGTCGAGTGCCGTAATTAAATAGTTGTATTTGAACACTTTAAGCGAAGGTTCTGTATCAAAATAAGCAGTAGTATCTTTCGGAATAATCGTTCTGATTGCTTCGGCTTTTGAAATATCGTAGGCTTCATTATCCGCAAAACGATAAATTACATAACCTCTGATTTTTTCAACTTCTGATGTCCCCACAGTAGATTTTGTCCACTTCAATTGCACACCCGAATTCGTTACCGAAGCCGTCAAATTTATAGGGGCTGCAGGAGCAATGACATCCTTCCAAGTCATTGTGGGCATGAGCGAGGGCGTTTTATAAAACTTCGTAATCAAGGAATCCCGAAAGCCTAAAAGGTTCTTATTCAGCGTGGTAGTATTATAAAACATACTGCCTTGTGCTTTGGGCGTATTTCTTACTAAACGAATTTGACTGGGCATTTGCGATGGACTTTGCCACGGTGCGGAATCTGTTGCATTGATGCGATAGGCGGCATGACCCACGTAAAGATGTCTATCAAAAACATTATTTGCCCACCAAGGTACCAAAATCGCAAAGTCGGCTACTACCAAACCGATGTTCCAGTACAGTTGTGGTGTAATGTAATCTACATAACCTTTTTCTAACCAAAATCTGGAATCGCAATAAATATCACTGTAACTTTCCAATCCACCCGTAGCTGAACCCAAAGGCTTGGAAGCGGATTTATTTTGCCATATTCCAAAAGGAGAAATCCCGAATTTTACCCAAGGTTTTACCGCTCTCAAACTATCAGAAATATTCTTTACCAAAAGATTTACATTATCTCTTCGCCAATCATCTTTCTTCAAAATTCCTCTCGAATTTTTAGCGTAAGTCACTGAATCATTGAGAGTTAATCCCGTTGCAGGGTAAGGATAAAAATAATCATCAAAGTGAATTCCGTCCACATCATAGCGATTGGCTACTTCCATAACCACCTGCGTAACGTGCTTGCGGACTTCGGGTATACCAGGGTCAAGCACTCTTAAATTTCCATAGGGTAAAAGCCATTCTGGATGTTGAACAGCCACATGTTTAGCATCTAAAATGGAAGTATTGACATTGGCAACGGCACGATATGGATTGAACCAAGCATGAAATTCAATGCCCCGTTTTCTACATTCCGAAATCATGAAAGTGATGGGGTCGTACAAAGGGTCGGGGGCTTTACCTTGTCTGCCCGTTAAGAATTCTGACCACGGGGCAAGGTTGGAAGGATAAAAAGCATCGCCATTAGTACGGATTTGTACCATCACGGCATTGATACCCGCTTGCTGATGTTGATCTAAAATTTTGATAAATTCTGACTGTTGTTGGGCAGTAGTGAGGGTTTTGGCGGAGGGATAATCAATATTTCCAACGGTAGCAATCCACGCACCTCTAAATTCTCGTTTGGGATTTTGGGCTTGGGCGGAAATTATGGAAAGACATAAGATTAAACAAGTAAAGAATTGTTTCATAGCATTAATTTTGAGTTATTATCAAACTCAAAATTAACTAATTTAAGCTACACGCCAAGGGATTGCCGTAGTATAAATAGCACGCAGATGACGCAGATACCTTCGGTAACGCTGATTTTCGCAGATTAAAGAATTCTTTTATATCTGCGTTGCGAAGCATCAGCGTCATCAACTTGCCAACTGCTTTTACTTCGGGCAAACAATTTTTATGAATTTATACGTCAAACCCAATGAAGTATAATAATACATATCGCCTCTGGAATAATCATTTTGCTGAACACGTGGTACAGCGGGAGTATCGCCCCCTAAATTATCCAAATAATCCGTGAAGGTTTTGCGAGTGCCAAATTCGATATTCAAATCCCACGGACCCGATAGGTTATATTTTACGCCAATACCAAAGGGAATCACAATACCCGCTTGCTTGTAGTTGTAAATGGGTTTATCTCTTGGCGTGAAGCCCATGAAGCCAATGCCACCAAACAAATAAGGTGACCAATCTTTATGCATTCGAGAATACTGATAACTGAAAAAATTATATTCAGCCACCAAACTCACTTCCCTAATACTGGTTTTGAAAGTTTGATTTCGCAACTTATTAAAAGAATCACTCACCTCGGCATCATTACCATAAATTGACCCTAACGTGGCGCCCAATCTAAAAGAAACGTCTTTTTTAGGATTGTATCTAAACAATAAATGGCCCCCCAATTGTGCAAAAGAAGGGTGAAAATCGGGCGAAATATCTCCTTTATAATTCATGGCTCCAAGCCCTCCCCCTATCTCAATTTTTTGAGCTAAGGAACTGATACTTAGAAGAATACAAAGTGTGAAAGTTATTTTTTTTATTAAAATCATAAGTTGGATGTTCGGGGTTCGATGTTCGGTTAAAAAAACACATACATCAAAATAAAAAAGTCAGGTGAAAAACGTCCTGACTTTCTATATATTTTTATTTGCTAATAGCAGACTGCTGAAAGCCAATAACTAACGAATCGGTGGGCATCTGATTTTTCCTGGAATATGATAAATCAATTTCACCGTTGTTAGCATATAGCTGTCATTATATTTGGGGTTTCCACGTTGATCTGTTCTGTCTGAAAAGCCTGGTACTGAAGTTATTATTGTAAAAGGATCAAGTCCACTGGTAGGGTCGTAAAGCCCTTGTGCTTCTAAATATTTTGCTACTCCATTAGTACGATTAATCCCTCTATTCGCTGCAAATTTTTCTAAAGTTCTATTCGCCATTGAAGCAGAAAGTGGGCTTTGCGAAGTTAAATCTGTTGGATCAGCATAGTTTCCTCCTGCATCATCCAGATAGTCAGTCAAAGTATAACGGAAGCCCATTTCAAAACCTAAATCCCAAGAATTATTCAATTTATATCTTACCCCAAAACCAAGTGGAAAAGCTACGCTAATTAAAGAATAAGGTGTTGCATATCCTGGTAAACCTTGGCCCTCGGTATTCAAAGGTTGCAAACGTGTCCAACCATCACTATACAAAGACGTATCTGGGCGGGCCACAGGATCATGAGCAAAAACAGCAATTCCTCCAAAAATGTAAGGTATAATTTTTTCACGACGTAAATAACTTTTCTCCGTGCGAACCAAGTCGTATTGAGCCACAATAGAAAGTTCTTTGATGTCGTTTCTGAAATGAAGATTACGCATAAAATTAGCCTCATAGCCCGTTACGCCATCCATGTAACTATCATCGCCAGAAATTCTTGCCCATGTCAAGCCAAAACGTACTCCCACAGATGGAGAGATTTGACGAGTGAAATTAAAGGCAGCATTCCAACGAATTCCATTAAAAGTTGATTGAACGATACGTCCATAAGGCGACAAATCTCCGTAATAACTGGATGTTCCAAAACCTAAACTAACGCTGGAAGTAGGCTCAAAATTAGGATTTCTACGAGCTTTTTCTTTTCCTCCGAAAAGATTTGAAAATTTAAACTGTGCCACCACCGACTGCGAGCTTAGGGTCGCAATTAATAGCAATACAAGCAAATGAGTATGTTTTTTCATAATTGTATATAATCGAAATGAGTGATTTTAGGGTTTCATAATTTCATAAATCATTCTAAAAACTATGTTTCCTAACCATTCTATGCGGTTAAAATGTGGCTACAAATATACCATTTTACTTTACATAATTTTTTAACGTAAAAAAAAACACTTTGTTATATTGTGTTGATATTTTTTTACCACGAAAATAATGCCAATCTTGCGGAGAAAGCAGGAATGGAGAAATGGAAAACGGAGAAATGGAGAACGGAGGAATGGCAAAAAGCTAACTTTTTATAAATAAATGAAAACTTTACCGTGTGCCATTCTCCGTTCCTCCGTTTTCCCTTCCTCCGTTCCCCTTTCATCTTTTACCAAGCAAAAACTTATCAAAAAACGCTGCCGAAGCCTTATAAGCGTTTACCCAATTTTGATGTAATAAGAATCCGTGAACTTCGTCAGGGAAAATTAATTGCTCGACGTGAACATTATTTTTTCTGAGAGCCTCCGCCATAATAACGGTTTCGTTGAAAGGCACATTGCGGTCATCGTCTCCATGAATCATTAAAACGGGCGATTTCCAAGTTTTTACAAAAAACATCGGTGATGATTCGTAAGCAGTTTTTGCCCATTCGCTTCGTTTATTGGCATCGTAAGAAGGAATGAAATTTCTGGTAGTGGTGTTCCAATCATGTACCCCGTGAACATCCACACCTGCCGCAAACAAATCGGAGGCTTTCGCCAAACCCAAAGCCGTCAAATAGCCCCCATAAGACCCACCCCAAAGTCCAATTTTTGAACCATCCACATCTTCCCGGCTTTTCAGAAATAATCCCGCTCCCACTACATCGTTGTACTCACTCGCCCCCGTTGCTCCATAATTCAGAGCCTCCCTAAATTCCATGCCATAACCAATTCCCGAACGATAATTTACCGCCAAAACCACATATCCTTGACTTGCCAAATATTGATTCATGGCATAAGCCTTATGATAATAATCGCTATAATTAAAACCTAAAAGCATCTGTCTTCTTGAACCACCATGAAAGAAAATAGCAGCAGGATGTTTGTCGCCAGACTTGTGATTTTTAGGTAAAAATAATTGGGCAGGAATCTTCATGCCATCAGTTGCCGTAACCATAACTGCTTGTGGTTGAACTAATTGAGAAGCAGGAAAATCTGAAGAAATCATTTCAGAAGCTAAATCTTTCAGCTTTCCATCTGCCAAAATCATACTCGGGCGAGCAGGAATACGAGCATCTGAACGCAAGCAAAATATCTGGCCGTTAGGCATTTGAGCGGGCGACCATTCAATGCCTTGTCCTGTACTTATTTGTTTAGCAAAACCACTGGCTGGCGAAACTTGCCAGAGATGTCGACGGTCAATATCGCCAATGTTTGCATTGTAAATAATAGATTTTTTATCGGTAGAAAGCATGGCATATTCCACTTCTCCATCGTTTGGGGTGAGCAATTTTACCTCTCCACCGTTGGGCGAAATACTGTAAAGATGATTCCAATTATCACCTTCATGACTGAAAACCAAGTAATTATCAGCCGTCCAAAACAAACGATTATCGGCTATCAAAGCATTTTCAAAAAATGCACTTCCTCGACCATTTTTTGCCTTCCAAATCTCACGTCCTTTACCCGTTTGAACATCCACTACTCGCACCGACCAAGGCAAACTTTCCCGTTCAGGTCCAAAAATTAAGGCATCTTTGGAAAAAGGGACTCTCAGAAAACCCAAAGATTTTCCATCTGGTGACCATACAGGGTCTATGTCTTTATCAAAACTTGCATCCAAAAATTTGATGGTTTTATTCGCCACATCACACACGCCTATGAAGTTATGATCATTACGCCCACTCACAAAGGCAATCTGCAAACCATCGGGCGACCAACGAATAGAATTTTGCGTTCCACGAGACTGAAATAATTTCTTCCCTGTGGCTTTGGCACTATCCAAACGAATTGTAAATACCTGTCCACCAGACAGATACGCTAAGGTTTCGCCTTTGGGAGAAATTTTTGGATACGTTCCATTGACTAATTTTCTAAGATTTTTACCATCCGTTCCCACCATAAAAATAGCACGTTCCACACCTTCTTGGAGTTGTATCGGATTCGGGATTTCTCCTGCCGCATTATTTGTCCCACCTCTGATAAACACTATCGAACTGCCATCGGGCGTAAAGGTTAAGCTATTGATTTCTTGACCGTTATCTCCTTCGTAATTAGTGATTTTGACTGGCTTAAAATCAGGGGCTTCTGCTACAAAAATATTCCGAGAACCTTGCTGATTAAACACCCAAGCCACTTTATTACCCACGGGCGAAGTTTTGAGTTCAGTAGGAAATGGGGCAGATAAAACCTGTTCGATAGAAAATTGTGCAAAATTTTTGGCAGAAAGGAAAAGAAAAAGTATAAGGAAGAAATGTTTTTTCATGGTTTTATTTTTTAGAATGCTGATTGTACATAGACTTCATAACGAAGATAAAATAGCTTTTAGTTAAATTCCACTGGCGGAAACTTGCTTAACCAAATATCAAATTAATCAGCGTTCTGTGAGTTGGTCTGTTAATTAAAGTTACACAGAAATTACAGATCTATTTTAGTTTTAACATAAAAAACGATAATTTAGAGTAAACAATAATTGTATGCAAAAAAATATATTCACCCTCGGTATTCTATTACTGATTTCTCCCATTAGTTTTAGTCAAAATCTTAGCTCCATCGAAGCAAAAATCATTGCTCAAGTCAATGCTCAACTCCCTCAAACAGAGGCTCTTTTGAAAAAAGTAGTCAATATCAATAGTGGCACACTCAACAAAGAAGGCGTGCGTGAAGTGGGGGCAATTTTTAGAAAAGAATTTGATGATTTAGGCTTCAAAACCGAATGGATTTCATTACCAGATTCGCTCAATCGGGCGGGGCATCTAGTGGCGGAACGTAAAGGTACACAAGGCAAAAAACTCTTTTTGATTGGACATTTAGATACCGTTTTTGAGAAAGCTATGTCCTTCACGCCTTATACTTATTTGAACGATTCCACCGTTACGGGACAAGGTGTGAATGATATGAAAGGCGGTGATATGGTTTTGTTAGCCGCTCTTAAAGTCTTGAAAGACAATGGATTACTTGATAATACCAACCTAACTGTCTATTTCACAGGCGATGAAGAAAGTGCTGGCAAACCTACGAGTATTAGTAGAAAAGACTTCATCGACAGAGCCAAACAGTGTGATATTGCTTTGGGATTTGAAACTGCAATCGGTATGAACATTGCCGCCACCGCTCGTCGTGGTTCGAGTGGTTGGAAATTGAACGTAAAAGGCATCATGGGACATTCCTCCACCATTTTTAGTCAGCAAGCAGGTTATGGTGCAATCTACGAAGCCGCCCGAATTTTGAATGATTTTCGTGAACAAATGAGTACCGAAAAATACTTGACCTTCAATCCTGGATTAATTATGGGAGGTTCGGAAATTGATGAAAATAAAGTTGCCATCGGAAAAGATAACATTATTTCTCCAAGAGTAACGGTAACGGGCGATTTGCGATTTTTAACGGAAACCCAAAAGGACAATGCCAGAATAAAAATGAAGGAAATTGTAGCTCAAAATCTCAATAAAACCAAAGCTGAAATCACTTTTCAAGACGGAATCCCATCCATGGAACCCACGCCCGAAAACGAAAAAGTATTAGCAACGCTCAACCAAGTGAGCTTAGATTTAGGTTTCGGTGAAGTAAAAGCGGGCGACCCAGGGTCAAGAGGGGCAGGAGATATTTCATACATTGCCAAATACGTAGCTTGCTTGGACGGCTTAGGGTCATCGGGCAAAGGAGCTCACGCACCTGGCGAAACCATGAATATCAAAGAATTTCCGAAATTGATTCAACGGACAGCGATTTTGATTTATCGTTTGACGAGGTAGTGTTTTTATTCCATTAAGTTAAACATTTATGAAAAAAAAACTATTCTATTTCAATACAACAGAATAAAATATTACTTTTGAAGAGACAAAACTGATTATTCTTATGGAAGCTACGTTTAGAGTGCCTATTACGGCTCTGCCCAATATCATGAAATCAATTAAATCATTATTTGATGTTTCAAAAATGGTTGAGATTACTGTGAAGGAAAGCGAAACAGTAGATAAAATTGATTATGCTACAATGTTCAAAAGGACGGAATTAATGAGGAAGAAAAATGAAAAAATCATTGTTCCTTCTGACTTGGACTTATCAGCTTTGGCAAATGAAGTGAACTTATAATTTCTATAATATATTTTGATACGGATGTACTAATC
>JANPIG010001000.1:0-2505 GCA_031424875.1 Cytophagales bacterium | reverse complement strand
TTTTGCCCCAAACGATAATGATGGATGGGAGAAAGGTATCGAGGTTGCTTGCGAAGTGTTCCAAGTTAGTCCTATCGTAATATTGCAGAACATTGACGACATTCCTCATTTTAAAATGTGTCGTGTTCTTTACTTCAATCGAAAGGTATTGAGGGATTACATTATAGCTAATAGCCACAAGGTGAGTATTATGAGACTATGAAAAGTAAAGATTGATTGACAATTTATCAATAAAATAGCCTTTTTGTTACGTTCTTCGTAATGATGAACCCTATTATCTTTTGAGGTAGTAGGGTTTTTGTTTTACTCGACATTGTGTCGATAGGTTAATGTATTGTCATGGTGAGATATTTACACTTTGATACAGGTAGTACCGTAATGGTATAGGGTTCGACATGGTTGTCGTAGGGTTCGACATTAAGTCGAGGGGTTCGCCCTAATGGTGAAGGTTCAGTTTTTAAAACGCACCCTTACAACATTAGTAATTTATTGAATTTATTTTTATGAGGTTTAACGACCTCTTTTTTGTGCTTGATTACGGGGGATAAATAAAGAATAAAATTCTGACAGTTTTTTTCTGACAGTTTTCTGACACTTTTAAATAAAACAACAACATACCAAAGGAAACGAAAGGAAACAAAAAAGAGTGCAATTTGCTAATAATCAGCTAATTACACTCTTTTTGTTTGGTTGTTTTTACTCTCCCGAGTACCGGGGACGGGAATCGAACCCGTACGAACTTACGTTCACAGGATTTTAAGTCCTGCGTGTCTACCAGTTCCACCACCCTGGCATGAGTTTGATACTCCTATCTTACTCTTAAACTTAAAAAGCACCTTGCGGTGCTTCATTTAAGCTGAGCGAAAAACCGGGTTCGAACCGGCGACCTCAACCTTGGCAAGGTTGCGCTCTACCAGCTGAGCTATTTTCGCATATTGTACTGGTGATTTGTGGATGCAAAATTAGGGGTTTTTGGATTTCTATGCAAATGTTTTCTGAAAAAAAATCAGTAAAAATCAATAAGTATTATAGTAATTGACTGATAATGTAGGGATTATGAGCATAGAAATTTTTTAAAATATTCTATCCATTGGTGTTTTTAAACAGTAAAATAGGATAACAATACCCTTTCTCATAAATTTACAGTCATTATTTTAAAATAAATCTATGAAGAGATTACTTACTAGTTTTATCTTTTACTTATCATTGTTTACTTCTTCTTGTGTTGCTCAGACTTACGAACATTTCACTTCTTGGACTCGGCTACAGGTTAATAAAAAACTAAGCGAACGTTGGGAAATGAATGCTGAGTTGCACTGGCGAAGGCAAAATGATTTTACCACGCAAAGCCTTAATCCTCTCTCTTTGAGATTAGCAGAGGGTTATAGAATTGCGGCGGTATATCGAGTAAAGGAAATGGCTTTTTCTTTTGCTCCTATCGTTTTTCATTCTTATCCGCTATATGCTAAAAATACTGATTTAGTTCGTCCTACCAGATGGGAAATTCGCCCCATATTATTTGCAGAATGGACAAAGATTTTGTCCAAAAAATGGACTTTCCGCTCTCGTTTGGGCTATGAATATCGTTTGTTTCAATTGGCGGATGGTTCATTGGGGGATGAGCAGGGGCGTGCCAGACTAAGAATGCAGTTACGTTATAATATTAATAAAGCGAATTTGGTTTATGTCAGCGAAGAGCCTTTATATAACGTAGCACCTAATGTTCCTGTCAATTCTTTTAGCCAAAATCAACTTTATTTTGCTTATAATCACGCCTTTACTCCTCATTTTTCTGCTGAAATTGGCTATATGTGGAATCATCGGCAGAGAGCAACTTTAATGGAGTTTGACGAAGAGAATATTTTACAAACACATTTTTTGTTTAGGTTGTAAATAGTCTCTAAGTTTCTAAGTTAATAAGGGAGCAAGTTAGATAAACATTAAAAAAAATACTCGGTGCCAGCATAGAACTAATTCTATGAATTTGGTTTATTAGAACGTAAGGTATAATCGGTGATTTAATTACTGATTGTACCTCTCTTTTTTTAGAATTTTATTTTTTTTTCCTTTATTAAATCCAAGTTATAATCTTCTGCGTAAATCTGTTTGTAAAGTTTTTAAAATCAACAAATATTAAACAAGTTTATTAACAGATGAAAAAAGTAACTCTATTATTAGGAATGGCGATGGGAGTATTGGCGTTCACTACAAATGCACAAACGGTAACAGTAGGCTCAGAAGCTATGTACCCTTCTAAAAATATCGTGGAAAATGCGGTAAAATCTAAGGCTCATACTACGTTGGTAGCGGCAGTAAAAGCAGCAGGTTTAGTAGAAACGCTTCAATCAAAAGGTCCTTTTACTGTATTTGCACCAGTAAATGATGCCTTTGAAAACTTGCCAGCAGGAACCGTAGAGACCTTGTTGAAGCCAGAGAATAAAGCAACTTTAACAAAGGTTTTAACGTATCATGTAGTGGCTGGCAAAATGAATTATGATGACATTG
>JANPIG010000999.1:0-2131 GCA_031424875.1 Cytophagales bacterium | reverse complement strand
AACGAGATTTTGATTCCAACGATGAAAGAAAGTTTTGTTGCCCAACTTGAAAATTCACAAAACCCAATTCAAGATATATATTTGATGATGAAAAGCCTATTATTTGAAAATCCTGTCCTAAAAATTCAATATGGGTGCCCTGTCAGTAATCTTACTCAAGAAATGAGTCCTTGGAATGCTGAATTTAATAAAGCAATATTAAGGGGTATATCAGAATGGCAAGAGGTTTTGCAAAATTCTATCATCTGGGGTATAGAAAATGGACAAATTAGAAGAAATGTAAATTCCGAACAAGTAGCGCTTTTCATCATGTCTGGATATTGGGGAATTCGAAATTTTGGAAAAATATACAATGATTCAGATTGTTATGTAACCTACATGAAGGAGTTGAAAATTTATTTAGAAAATTTGAAATAATTTTTTATACAAAACATACTAAATGGTATGTTTTGTATATCTTTGGGAAAATTTATTAATTATTTCATGTATCAAGTTTTATTAATTACTCATTCCTATATACGCTGGTTTGTATTAATTGGCTTATTTGCAGCGCTTTACCGTGCATCTAAAGGTTATTTCTCAAATTTAGAGTTTTCAAATACTGATAATTTTATTAGGCACTGGACAGCTACAATTGCCCATATTCAGCTTTTAATAGGTATTATGTTATATACTCAAAGCCCAACGATTAAATATTTTTGGGGAAATTTTAAGGAAGCTTCCCGGTATTTAGAGAATAATTTCTTTGGAATAATTCACCTCATTTTTATGCTGATCGCCATCATTACTATTACAATTGGGTCAGCATTGGCAAAAAGAGTTCAAGGTGACAAAAATAAATTCAAAACCATGCTAATTTGGTTTTCTATGGCTTTACTAATTGTTTTTTTGGCAATTCCCTGGGCTTTTTCTCCCTTTGCCAATAGACCTTATTTTAGATAATTATGCTAACTTTACTCAAAACAAACATTGGCAGGCTAAGAATTCTTGCCTTTTTAGAAGGAGTTTCATTATTGGTATTGGTTTTTATAACTGTACCCTTGAAATATTTTTTTCATAATCCAGTTGGTTCCAAAATCATTGGTCCAATCCATGGAGCATTATTTATACTTTTCATTTTCAATACTTTAAGTGTAGGAATCCAACAAAATTGGAAATTTAAAACCACAACATGGAAAGTAATTTTAGCATGCTTTATTCCTTTTGGAACATTCTATATTGATAAGAAAATATTGAGCAAAATATAAAGGAGTAGGACGATATTGAAAATTCGAAAACCAAGCAACTCTTAAAGTCAATCCCAATCAATCATATTATTGTATAGTTGAATGTTGTCACGATGTTGTTTAGTTTTCGTGTAATTTATCGGCCAAATTTTAATGAATTTTACTGAAACATCGTCATTAATTTGACCCAACTTAAAAGTATATTTTACCTTACCAAATGAATAAAGCTCAAATCCAAATCATCTCAAACAGCGTGGGCGTGATGACCCACCAAGCTCAAAATACTATTAATTTATTAGACGAAGGCGGTACGGTCCCCTTTATTGCCCGCTATCGAAAGGAGGCAACAGGCAGTCTTGATGAAGTTCAAATATTAGATATTAAGGAACTTTGGACAAAGTTAAAAGAGGCCGATAAACGCCGTGAAGGCATTATTAAATCTATTGAAGAGCAAGGCAAAATGACACCTGAGTTGTTGAATAAATTGCAAAATGCTTATCTTTTACAAGAGCTGGAAGACCTTTATTTGCCCTATAAACAAAAACGAAAAACTCGTGCTTCCATCGCTATTGAGAAGGGACTTGAACCATTAGCAAAGTTAATTTTCGAGCAAAAAGAGAGTAATATTTTGCAAAAAGCAAATATTTATTTAAGTGAAAAAGTTGCTAATGTTGATGAGGCTTTACAAGGAGCAAGAGATATAATGGCCGAGTGGATTAATGAAGACCTTACTGCTCGGAACGCCATTAGGAAAGTATTTGACCGTGAAGCCATTGTTTATTCAAAAGTCAAAAAGGGTAAGGATGAAGAAGGGGCAAAATATCGTGATTATTTCGATTTCAATGAACCATTAAAGCGAGTTCCTTCCCATAGATTGTTGGCAATAAGAAGGGGAGAAGATGAAG